>JAVBUK010000014.1:0-9606 GCA_031555345.1 Xanthobacteraceae bacterium
CGGCGAAATGGACGATGGCGTCGACCCGGTGCTCGCCGATGAGTTTCGCGACCAGCGGCTGGTCGCCGGTCTCGCCGACCACCAGCGGAACGCCGGCCGGCAGCGCCCACCGGAAGCCGGTCGACAGATTGTCGAGCACGACCACCCGCTCACCCGCGTCGGCGAGCGCATGCACCATGTGGCTGCCGATGTAACCGGCACCGCCGGTGACCAGAACCGTCATGAAAAGCCTCCATCGCGACCCGTCCCGGCGTCGACTTCGATTCGCCCACGTCGAGACCGCCCGACATGGATCCGGGGAGAGTTGGGGAAAGGGACCGCCATCGGCTCCGCACGCGTCACCGTCTTGTCCCTTCCGGTCGAGGGGCGGACCCCGACAACACCGTTCATCGCCGTAACCCTGTCCGGTCGCCTGCGAGGAGCGAAACAGCCGAATCCCGTGCATGACCTGCATGCACGCCCCGGCGCCCCGTGACAAGCCCGGCGACGTCCGATAAAACCCTTCCGTATCAAGCAATTCCGGGGCGTGCCGTTCGGTCATGACCGACGTTCTGTTCATCAAGACCTCGTCGCTCGGCGATGTCATCCATCACATGCCGGCGCTGACCGAGGCCAAGCGGCATCGTCCCGATGTGCGGTTCTCCTGGGTGGTGGAGGAGGCCTTCGCGCCGCTGGCGGCGCTCCATCCGGCGGCCGACGAAGTGATTGCGGTCGCGTCCCGGCGCTGGCGTTCGACGCTCTTGGCGCCGGCCACCCTGGCGGACATACGGGCGTTCGCGCGCCGGCTGCGGGCGAAGTCCTACGACCTGGTGATCGACACCCAGGGGCTGTTGCGCACCGCGCTGATCGCCCGCCTGGCGCACGGGCTGCGGCACGGCTACGACGCCGCCAGCATTCGCGAGCCGCTGGCGAGCCGGTTTTACGACGTATGCCATCGGATCGGTCGCGACCAGCACGCGATCGCCCGCAATCGCGCCCTCGCCGGCGCGGTGCTCGGTTATGCGCCGGAGGGCGAGATCGATTACGGTCTCGACCGCGTCGCGCTCGGGCCGACGGCCGGCGATGCCTACGCCATTCTGCTGCACGCGACCGCCCAGCGCGGCAAGGAATGGCCGGAGGCCGCCTGGGTCACGGTCGGGCGTTCGCTCGCGGCACGCGGCCTCGTGCCCTTGCTGCCGTGGGGCGCGGCGGTCGAGCGCGACCGCGCCGAACGGCTGGCCGGGCAGATTCCCGGCGCTCGGGTGCCCGAGCATCGGGCGCTGGATCAGGTGGCGCGGCTGGTCGCTGGTGCGCGGCTGGTGGTCGGGGTCGATACCGGACTGTTGCATCTCGCCGCGGCGCTGAACGTGCCGCTGGTCGCGATCTTCTGCGACAGCGAGCCGGGCCTGACCGGCCCCCGCGGTGCTGGCGCGATTGTCACCTTGGGTGGCAAGGCCACGCCGCCGACGCCGGCCGACGTGCTGGCGGCGATCGAGCGGGTGGCGTGAGACCGTCGGGGGCCGGCACGAATTCCGGTTGATCCGCCGGGCCTCAGCCGTTGTTGCCGAACAGGTCCTGCTCGACCAGTTCGCAGATCACGTGCGCTGCGACGATGTGGATCTGCTGCATCAGCGGCGTATCGGGCGTCGGGGCGGCGAGGAAGAAGTCGGCGAGCTCGCGCATTGTCGCGGCGCCGGGGGCCGTGCCGGTGAAGGCGACAGTCGTGACGCCGATCGCGCGCGCCGCCTTCATGGCGGCCAGCACGTTGGGCGAGCGCCCGGAGGTCGAGATGGCGATCAGCACGTCGCCGGCGCGGCCGAGCCCCAGGAGCTGGCGCTCGAACACGCGCTCGTAGCCGTAGTCGTTGCCGATCGCGGTCAGCACCGAGGTGTCGACCGTGAGCGCGATCGCCGGCAGCGGGTTGCGGTCGAAGCGGAAGCGCGACAGGAACTCGCCGGCGATGTGCTGGGCGTCCGCCGCGCTGCCGCCGTTGCCGGCCAGCAGGACCTTGTGGCCGGTGCGGAACGCCGCCGCAATGTGCGCCGCGACGGCAGTGATGGTGGCGCGAAAACCGTCGTCGGTGGCGGCGGTCGTCAGGGTCGCCAGCGAGCGTTCGAGGTGCTGGTCGACGACGTCGTCGGGGGTCATGCTCGGCTCCGCGGCACATCTGGGAGTGGCCGTGGTACCGGCTCGCGTGCCGGGGCGCAAGGCGGCGCGAGAGGCGTTGCCGCGTTCAATCCGCCGCCGGTGCCGGGCGCGGGTCGGTTTTTCGCAGGACCGGCGGGTACCCAATGAACCTGGCGCCGGAGCGACGTCGGCTGTTCACGAAGGGAGCAAGCGAGGGCGTTCAAGCTCCCAGTGCCCGTTCCACACTGGCCGCCACCCCGCCGGGATCGATGTCGCGCATGCACTGATGATGGCCATATCGGCATACTGGCTTGTGGCAGGGGCGGCAGCTGACCTCGGTCGCCGGCTCAATCACGTCGGCGAGCGGATTGAGGGGAGCCCAATGCCACGGGCTGGTCGGACCGAAAATCCCGATGGACCGGGTTCCGAGTCCGGCCGCCACATGTAACAACCCGGAATCATTGGATAAAGCGACGTCGGCCGTGGCCAGCGCAAGGATCGCGTTGCGCAGGTCGGTGCCGGTGAGGTCGTGCGCATGGTCGAGGCCGGCAACGATCCCGGCGGCGAGTTGGCGTTCGCCCGGGCCGCCCACCACCCAGACCGACAGGCCCTGGGCGGTCAGTTTTCGCGCGACCTCGGCAAAGCCGGGCCAGCGCTTCGAAGGCCCGACCGCGCCGGGTGCGAGCGCAATGATGCGCCGGCCGTTTTCCACAAGGCCGTGCCGTTGGCGCCAGTGCGCAATCTCGGGGGGGGCGACGACGAGCTGGGGCAGGGGCAGGTCCCTGGGCGGGGCCGCGTCCTTCGGCAACGCCAGGGCGGCGCAGCGGTCGACCATCCGGGGCAATTCCTTCTCGCCCGCGCGCAGGTCGTTCAGGAGGCCGATGCGCAGCTCGCCGAAAAAACCTGTTCGTTCAGGAATTCCAGCCAGATAGGGGGCCAATGCCGACTTCCAGGTGCGCGGCATCACCAGCGCGCGGCCATAGCCCTCGGCCCTGAAGCGCGCGGCCAACGCCCGATGCTGGCCGAGCGCCAGCCGTTTGCGCGGAAGGTCCCACACCACACCCTTGCGCACGCCGGGCATGTAGTCGAGCAGGGGCGCGACCATTTTTGTCGTCAAAACATCGACTTGCGCGGCCGGAAAGCGGGCCTTCAGGAGCCGCACCACGGTATGGCAACGGACGAAATCGCCGATCCACATGTAGGGTACGATCAGGATCGGGGCGTCGGTGCTGATGGATTGGTGAGTCATCGGTTCCGGGGGGCCGTGCCGTTGGGGCATTTTTCGCTGGCCTGAGAGCCCGTTAACCCGGCGGCTGGCCGCTGTCCAGGGTGGCGCCCGGCACCTCCGCGTCCGGCACCTCCGCTCGCGCCACCCGGTACCCGGGGTGTACTCGTTGTTGCGCCTCTGGGCGGACTGGGGCAAAGACGGGTCGGACAACAGCGGGCGGTACCCGGCAGGCCGGGAGTTCTAGGGCGTGTCATGTTCTTGGTGACCGGCGGGGCGGGATTCATCGGATCGAACATCGTCGCGAGCCTCAACGAGGCCGGCCACACCGACGTCGTCGTCAACGACCGGCTGGGCTGTGACGGCAAGTGGCGCAATCTTGCCAAGCGCCGGCTCGCCGACGTGGTGCCGCCGGCCGACCTCGCGCGCTGGCTCGAGGGGCGCAAGCTCGAGGCCGTGATCCACATGGGGGCGATCTCCGAGACCACGGCGCGCGACGGTGACGCCGTGATGGAGAACAATTTCCGCCTGTCGCTGCGCCTGCTCGACTGGTGCACCGAGACCCGGACGCCGTTCATCTACGCCTCCTCGGCCGCCACCTACGGCAACGGCGAGGCGGGATTCGTCGACGACCCGGCACCGGAGGCGCTGGCGCGGCTCGCGCCGATGAACCTCTACGGCTGGAGCAAGCAGTTGTTCGACCTCGCGCTGATCGATCGCGTGGCCCGGAAACAGAAGTTGCCGCCGCAGTGGGCGGGCCTGAAATTCTTCAACGTGTTCGGTCCGAACGAGTACCACAAGGGCGAGATGATGAGTCTGGTGGCGAAGCGCTTCGACGACGCGCGCGCCGGCAAGACCGTCACGCTGTTCAAGTCGCACCGCGCCGGGATCGAGGACGGCGACCAGCGGCGCGACTTCGTGTTCGTCGACGACGCGGTGGCGGTGGTGCGTTGGCTGGTCGACACGCCGAAGGTCTCCGGCCTGTACAATGTCGGCACCGGGATGGCGCGCAGCTTCCGTGACCTGATCACGGCGGTCTACACGTCGCTCGGCCGCCCGCCGCAGATCGACTATGTCGACATGCCGGTTTCGATTCGCGACTCCTATCAGTACTTCACCCAGGCTTCGGTCGAGAACCTGCGACGGGCCGGTTACAACGCCGGTTTCACGCCGCTCGAAGACGCGGTCCGGCGCTATGTCGCCTCCTTCCTCGACACCGCCGACCGCTATCGCTGAGGGCGCATGTTCAATTTCGACCAGGTCCTGGAGCGCCTGCCCGAGCAGACGATCCTGTGCATCGGTGATCTGATGCTCGATGATTTCGTGTATGGCGAGGTCTCGCGGGTCTCGCCCGAGGCGCCGGTGCCGGTGATCGCGGTCAAGCGTGAGGAGAAGGTGATCGGCGGCGCCGGCAACGTCGCCCGCAACATCGCCAGCCTCGGCGCGAGCTGCATCTTCGTCGGCGTGATCGGCGAGGACGAGGCCGGGCAGGCGATCGACCGCCGTTTCGGCGAGTTCGACGGCCTGATCGAGCCGCATCTGGTGATTGATCGCGCGCGCCCGACCATCCGCAAGGTGCGGTTCGTGTCCGAGCACTATTCGAGTCATCTGCTGCGTGCCGACTGGGAGCAGGTGCGGCCGGTCGACGGGGCGACCGAGCAGCAGCTGATCGACGTCGTCGTGGCGGCGCTGCCGCGCGCGAGTGCCGTGGTCCTGTCCGACTACGCCAAGGGCGTGCTCACACCGCGGGTGATCCGCGCGACCATCGACGGCGCGCGCGCGCTCGGCAAGCCCGTGATCGTCGACCCCAAGGCGCCCGACTACGCCATCTATCGCGGCGCGACGCTGATCACCCCCAACCGCAAGGAACTCGCGGAAGCCACCCATCGGCCGGTGTCGACCGACGAGCAGCTCGCGACGGCGGTCGCGGATCTCGCCGTCAGGGTCGAGAGCCGGGCGGTGCTGGTCACGCTGAGCGAGGAGGGCATGCTGCTGCACGTGTCGGATCGCGAGCCGGTGCGCGTGCCCGCCTATGCGGTGCGGGTGCGCGACGTGTCCGGCGCCGGCGACACCGTCGCGGCGGTGCTCGCCACCATGCTGGCGATGGGGACGGATTTCGAGCCGGCCATGCGCGCCGCCAATGCCGCCGCCTCGGTGGTGGTCGGCAAGCGCGGTACCGCGACGGTGTCGATGATGGAGCTGCGCGCCCGCGTCCTGCCGGCCGCGGCGCTCGCCGCCGAAGAGAAGATCGTGTTCGACTGGGGCGTGGCGGAGGAACGCTGCCGCGACTGGCGCCGGCAGGGGGTGCGCGTCGGCTTCACCAACGGCTGTTTCGATCTTCTCCATCCGGGACACGTCCAGGTGCTCACCCGCGCCCGCGCGGCCTGCGATCGGCTGGTGCTGGGGCTCAACGGCGACGGTTCGGTCAAGCGGCTCAAGGGCGAGGGACGGCCGATCCAGGACGTCTATGCCCGTGCCGGCGTTCTGGCGGCGCTGGAGGCGGTCGATATGGTCGTGGTGTTCGACCAGGATACGCCGCTCGATCTGATCACGCGTCTGCGGCCGTCGGTCCTGGTCAAGGGCGGCGACTACACGCGCGAACAGGTCGTCGGCTACGAGGTGGTCGAAGCCTACGGCGGCGAGGTGATCCTGATCGACCTCGTGCCTGGGCATTCCACCACCAGCATCGTGCGGCGGTCCGGGGGGCCGGCGGGCGCGGGAGAACGCTAGTGTCGCGGTTCCGGCGTCCGGTTCGGTTTGCAGCCCGCTCCCGACCACCGTCGGAACCGAAAGGACACTGGCAACGCCATGATGCTGGTGTGGTTTTGGATTTGACGTTGCGATGAAGAGCGCGCCGCGAGAAAGATCGGAACGTCAAATCCACACACCAGAACACGGCCGGTTTGCGAGGAAAGAACCACGGTGCCGCGGTTGAGTGCGATCATCATCACGAAGAACGAGGAGGCCCATATCGGCGCCTGCCTCGACAGCGTCGCATTCTGCGACGAGCGGATCGTGGTGGACGACGCCAGCAGCGACCGCACGGTCGAGATCGCGACCGCCCGGGGGGCGCGCGTGATCTCGCATCCGTTCGCGGGGTTCGGCCCGCAGAAGAACGTCGCGCTCGCCCATGCGACCGGCGACTGGGTCCTGTCGATCGACGCCGACGAGCGTGTCGGCGACGCACTCGCCCGCGAGATCCGCGAGGCGGTCGCGCGCGGCACGTCGGAGGGCTACGAGATCCCGCGCCGGTCCAGCTTCTGCGGCCGCGAAATGCGCCATTCCGGCTGGTTTCCGGACTATGTGCTGCGGCTGTTCCGTCGCGGCGACGCGGTATTCTCGAGCGATCTGGTGCATGAGCGTATCGTCTGCCGGGGCACGATCGCACGTCTGTCGCAGCCGCTGACGCACACGCCGGTCCTGCGGCTGGAAGATGCATTGTCGCGCATGGACCGTTACTCCACCGCGGGTGCCGCGACGCTGGTCGGGTCGAAACGACGCATCTCGTTCTCCACCGGCATCGCCCACGGGCTGTGGACCTTCTTCCGCACCTTCGTGCTGCGGCTCGGCTTTCTCGACGGCCGGGAGGGTTTTCTGCTGGCGGTCGCCAACGCCGAGGGCACCTACTACCGTTACATGAAGGCATGGCTGTCGGGGCGGAAACATGGCTGACCTCGTCTCGGTGATCGTCGCCGACGACGGCTCGACGGTGGCGACCGCGCGCACCATCAACGAATGGGTGCCGCGCATGCCGGTTCCCTTGAAACACGTGTGGCACGCCGATCACGGCTTCCGCGCCGCCGAGATCCGCAACCGGGCGATTCGTGCCAGCGAAGGGCGATACTGCGTCTTTCTTGACGGGGACTGTCTGGCGCGACCGGATTTCGTCGCCATGCACCGCAAGCTCGCCGAGCCGGGCTGGTTCGTCGCCGGCAATCGCATCCTGCTGTCGCGCGAATTGACCGCCCGCATCCTCGACGAGCGGCTCGAGCCGGAGCGATGGGGCTTTGCCAGTTGGATCGCGCAGCGGGCGCGCCGTCAGGTCAATCGGTTCACGCCGCTGCTGGTGCTCGAGCTCGGGCCGCTGCGCAAGCTGCATCCGCGGCGCTGGCAGGACGCGCGCAGCTGCAACGCCGGGTTCTGGCGCAGCGATCTCGATCGCGTGGACGGCTTCGACGCGGCGTTCACCGGCTGGGGGCGCGAGGATTCCGACGTCTTCGTCCGTGCGATTCACGCCGGGGTGCGCCGCAAGGATGGCCGGTTCGGGCCCGTGGTGCTGCACCTGTGGCACCCGGAGGCCGACCGCGACCGGCTCGCGCAGAACGACCAGTTGCTGGACGAGTTGCTGGCGAGCGAGCGCGTGCGCGCCCGTCAGGGCCTGTCTTGGCTGGAAGCGTCGCTGCACCGCGTCGACGCCGAGGAAACGCCCGGAGAACGCCCGTGAGCGTCGCCGCGACGCCCCATCACGGCTATGCCGACGCGCCGCCGGAGCTGCCGGCGGGGGCGCGGATCCTCGTCGTGGCGCTGCGGCGCATCGGCGACGTGCTGCTGACGACGCCACTGATCCGCAGCCTGCGCCGGGCCTGGCCCGATGCCCGGATCGAGGCGCTGGTGTTCGCCGATACGGCCGGCATTCTCGACGGCAATCCGGATCTCGACGCCGTGGTGACGATGTCGCCGCGTCCGACCTTGGGTCAGAGCGCCGCGCTCGTTGGCCGGCTGTTCAAGCGATACCATCTCGCGGTGTCGACCCAGAGCGGGGACCGGCCGACCTTCTTCGCGTTGCTCGCGGGCCGCCGTCATGTCGGGCCGGTGGCGGTCGGTCCGCGGGGGACGCTGCGGCGTTGGGCGCTCGACCGCAGTGTCACTGACGGGGGCCGCCTGCATCGGGTCGAAGACAATCTGCGCCTTGTCGATGCTCTCGGCATTCCGCGCGTGGCCGAGGTCGTCGGTCCCCGCATGACCACGCCGGACAAGATCGCGCCCGGCCGGCCCTATGCGGTTCTCCATGCGGCGCCGATGTTTCGCTACAAGCAGTGGACGCACGAGGGTTGGGTCAGCCTCGCCGGGTTCTTGGCGCAGCGCGGACTGACGGTGGTGGTGACGGGCGGACCGCAACCGGCGGAGCAGCGGTACCTCGACGGGTTGTGGCGCGAGTGCCGCGATGTCGTGCGGCTCGATGGCACGCTGACATGGCGTGAAGTCGCCGGGTTGCTCGCCGGCGCCGAGGTGTATGTGGGGCCGGACACTTCCGTCACCCATCTTGCGGCGGCGAGCGGCTGCCCGACGGTCGCACTGTTCGGGCCCACCGACCCGCGGCTGTGGGGGCCCTGGCCGGCGCCGGGCCTGATGCAACCCTGGGTGGCTGCCGCGGCTCTCCAGCAGCGCGGCAACGTCTGGCTGGTCCAGAATCCGCTCTCCTGTGTGCCGTGCCAGCAGGAAGGATGTGAACACCGGCTCGACAGCCACAGCCGCTGTCTCGACGAATTGAAGCCGGAAGCGGTATTCGCGGCGGTCGAGCAGGCATTGACTCGTCCGGTCGACGGTGGCGCGGCCGATCAAACGTCGGTATGGATGGCTTCTGATCTTACCTCCCGACCTGGATGATTCAGGCGATGATGCGGCGCTCGAGCTTTACCACGCGGATGGCGCTGATTTTGGCGCACGATCTGATCGTGACGGCGTTGGCGGTCATCGCGGCTTTCTACATCCGTTTCGAGGAAGTGGGACTCGCGGCGCGGTGGCCGCATCTCATGGTCTTCCTGCCGGCATTCATGTTGTACGCCGCGGGCGTGTTCGGCGTTTTCGGACTGTTCAAGACCAAGTGGCGGTTCATCTCGCTTCCGGACCTGATGAACATCCTCAAGGTGTCGAGCGTGTTGGCGGTCTCGCTGCTCGTGCTCGACTACCTGCTGCTCGCGCCCAACATGCTGGGGACGTTCTTCTTCGGCCGGATCACCATCCTGCTGTATTGGTTGCTGCAGATGGTGTTTTTGGCCGGCTCGCGGGTGGCCTATCGTTACTTCCGCTATACGCGCACGTTGCAGCACGCCAAGGCCGGCGAAACCCAACCGACCCTGGTGCTGGGCCGCGCTGCCGACGCCGAGGTGCTGCTGCGCGGGGTCGAAAGCGGGGCAATCCGTCATGTTCAGCCGGTCGGAATCCTGTCGCCGTCGCGTGCCGACCTCGCCCAGTCGATTCGCGGAATACCCGTACTCGGCGAATTCGATGATCTCGAGCAGATCGTCACCGATTTCGCCCACCGCGGGGTCAAG
>JAVBUK010000511.1:0-6616 GCA_031555345.1 Xanthobacteraceae bacterium
CAACAGGTCGTCGTCGGCTTCGTGGTGCATCTCAACTACAAGAATCCCTACGTCGCGCCGTTCGAGGAATTCCAGCGCTTCACGCAGCATGCTTCGGTACGCTCCATCTTCGAGGGCTGCAAGCGGCTCTCTTACGGCGCGCGCGCCATCACCGAGGGTGGATGGCAATCGGTGCCGAAGCTCACCTTCCCGGGCGGCGCGCTCATCGGCTGCTCGGCCGGCTTCGTGAACGTGCCGCGCATCAAGGGCACCCACAACGCCATGCTGTCCGGAATCATCGCCGCCGAGCATGCCGCAGCGGCGCTCGCGGCCGGGCGGGCCAACGACGAACTGGCGAGTTATGAGGAGGCGTGGCGGGGATCGCAGATCGGGCGCGACCTGTGGAAGGTGCGCAACGCCAAGCCCCTGTGGGCGAAGCTCGGCACGTTCGTGGGCATTCCGGCGGGCGGGTTCGACATGTGGACCAATACGCTCGGGTTCTCGCTGATCGGCACCCTGGGGCACGGCAAGCCGGACCGCGCGACCCTGGCTCCGGCGCGGCAATTCGCCCCCATTGCGTATCCCAAGCCCGACGGTGTCCTGACCTTCGACCGCCTGTCGTCGGTCTTTCTGTCCAACACCAACCACGAAGAGAACCAGCCGGTGCATCTGCGGCTGGCCGATCCGGCGGTTCAGCAGGCATCGGAACGTCACGTGTTCGACGGCCCGTCGGCCCGGTACTGTCCGGCCGGCGTGTACGAATGGCTGGACGAGTCCGGCGGTCCGCGGTTCGTGATCAACGCCGCCAACTGCGTCCACTGCAAGACCTGCGATATCAAGGATCCGAACGGCAACATCACCTGGGTCGCGCCGGAGGGCGGCGGGGGCCCGAACTATCCGAACATGTGATCGCCCGACGCCAAAGAGCCTTGATCGCGACCGGTCTTCGCCACGAAGACTCCCTATCGGGCCGGTGATGCGGAATCCGGCCGATCCCGCGCTCGGCCGGGGTTTGCCGAGCCCGACGGAAACCGGGATGCCTGACGACCGTTCTTGCGACACCGACGCAAACAGGCCATTCTCCGGCCGCGGTCGGCAACGTGACACCGACCCGGACATGTCCGGCGGGAGCAGGATCCGGTTTTGCGATGCGGCCCATGCTCGGCTATGACAGGGCATGTCCGGCCGGGGTCTTCGTCTGGTGAACCGGGACATGTTCGACCGATGGACCCTCGGCCACACCCCTGACGGAGAACAGCGAGCCGTGCCAAAGACACGTTTCTTCAAGTGGTTGACTGCCACGGCCGTGATCGCCACCGCGACCCTGGCGATCCCGCCGGGGGCGCAGTCGTCGCCCTCTCCGGTGGCGTCGCCGGACCGGGCCGGCGCCGGCAACTATCTCGCCGCGCGGGCCGCCAATCTGCAGCGCGATTCGGCGGCGGCCTCCACCTACTATCGGGCGGCGTTGCGCGCCGATCCGCGCAATCCGGACATTCTCGAGGTCACCTTCTATGCGGTGCTCGCCAACGGCGAGATCGACGAGGCGGTCAAGCTGGCCGAGCGCCTGCTGCAGGTCGACAAGGCCAACCGCAATGCGCATCTCGTGCTGGGGGTGCGTGCGCTCAAGCTGAAGCAGTACCAGGTGGCGCGTTGGCAGTTCGGGCAGGCGGCGCACGGGCCGATCACCGACCTCGCCGCGACCCTGCTGACCGCCTGGTCGATGGTGGGCACCAACGACGTGCGTGGTGCGGTCGATTCGATCGACCGGCTCAAGGGGCCGGACTGGTACGCCATTTTCAAGGACCTCCACGCCGGCATGATCTTCGATCTCACCGGCAACAAGAAGGAGGCCGGCAAGCGGCTGGAGCGCGCGTTCAAGCTCGACAGCACCGCGCTGCGGGTGGTCGAGGCGTACGGCAGCCTGGCGTCGCGCAACAACAATCGCGACGAGGCGCTGAAGGCGTTTTCGGGGTTCGACAAGGCTTTTCCGCGCCACCCGCTGGCCACCGCACAGATCCAGGCGTTGAACCGGGGCGACAAGCTGCCGCTGCTGGCCGACAGCCCGCAGATGGGCGCCGCCGAGGTGCTGTACGGGCTGGGTGCCGCGCTCGGCCGTCGCGAGGAGGAACTGTCCCTGGCCAACCGGGGGCTCGCCTATCTGCAGCTCGCCCTCTACCTCGAGCCCGCGCATCCGATGGCGCTGTTGTCGCTCGCCGACCTGTTCGAGGCGATGAAGAAGCCCGAGCAGGCGATCGCCATCTATGCGCGGGTGCCGGAGAAGTCGCCGCTCAAGCGCAACGCCGACATCCGGATGGCGATCGATCTCGACCAGCTCGATCGCACCAGCGAAGCCAGAAAACACCTGGAAAACCTGATCGCCGGCAATCCCGCGGATCTGGAGGCGATCCTGGCGCTCGGCAACCTGCTGCGCGAACGCAAGCAGTACGCCGAATGCGCCGACGTCTACGGCAAGGCGATCGCCACCATCGCCAAGCCCGAGAAGAACGACTGGACGGTGTTCTACTTCCGCGGCATCTGCTACGAGCGCTCGAAGCAGTGGCGCGAGGCGGAAGTCGACCTCAAGAAGGCGCTCGAGCTGTATCCCGACCAGCCGCACGTCCTGAACTATCTCGGCTATTCGTGGATTGACCAGGGGGTCAATCTCGACCAGGGCATGGCGATGATCAAGCGCTCGGTCGAGCAGCGGCCCGACGACGGCTACATCGTCGACTCGCTCGGCTGGGCCCACTACCGGCTCGGCGACGACGACGAGGCGGTGAAGCAGCTCGAACGGGCGGTCGAGCTCAAGCCGGTCGATCCGACCATCAACGACCACCTCGGCGACGTCTACTGGAAGGTCGGCCGCCGTCTCGAGGCGCGCTTCCAATGGACGCATGCGCGCGATCTCAAGCCGGAGCCCGAAGACCTGAAGAAGATCGAGGCCAAGCTCAAGGACGGCCTTCCCGACGACTCGCCCGCGGCCCTGGTCGAAAAGACCAAGAAGGCCGGCAACGGCGGCTGAACGCCGGTGTCCGCCGAACGAGCCATGGTCGAGCGGGCGCCCGCCAAGGTCAACCTGACCTTGCGGATCCTCGGCCGCCGCCTCGACGGCTATCACGATCTCGAAAGCCTGGTGGTGTTCGCCACGGCCGCCGACCAACTGAGGTTGGTGCCGGGGCCGTCGCTCGGGCTCGACGTCGAGGGGCCGACCGCGGCGGCGTCGGGCGCGCCCGGCGACAACCTGGTGCTCGAGGCCGTGCGGCGGTTGGCGGCGCGGATCGGCGGGCTGACGACCGGTCATTTCGTGCTGAGCAAGACCCTGCCGGTCGCGGCCGGGCTCGGCGGCGGCTCCGCCGACGCGGCGGCGGCGCTGCGCCTCGTCGCCCGCCGCAACGGACTGGCCCTCGACGATCCGCGGCTGATCGAAGTCGCCCGCGCGACCGGCGCCGACGTGCCGGTGTGCATTGATCCGCGTCCGCGGGTGATGCGCGGCGTCGGCGACCGGCTCACCGCGCCGCTGGCGTTGCCGCGGCTGCCCGCGGTGCTGGTCAATCCCGGCGTCCCGGTGCCCACCCGGGACGTGTTCGGCAACATCGGGCTGGCCAACGGCGAGGTGCGCGGCGTGTCCACCCCCGATCCCGGCGACCTGTCGCATCCCGACGCGCTTCTGGCCTACGTGGCCGGTGCCGGCAACGACCTCGAACCCGCCGCCGTGACGCTTCAGCCGGTGATCGCCGACGTCCTGGCGGCGCTGTCGCGTCAGGCCGGATGCCGGCTCGCCCGCATGTCCGGCTCGGGCGCGACCTGCTTTGCGGTGTTCGGCGCGGCCGCCCAGGCCGCCGCCGCCGCCGCCGCGCTCGCGCGCGCCGAGCCCGCCTGGTGGGTGCGCGCGACGGAATTCGGCTGAGGCCGGCCTTTCCTTTCGCAAGGTGTCTTCCCGCTCGTCAAGCAGGCGACTCTCGACCTTCGGGCCTTTCGTTGTCGCCTGGTTTACCTGTGCCGGGCATATACGCCGTGTTGCGGATGGTGTGCTCCCAAGAGCGGCGTTGCCAGACGCCGCGTTCGCCTTTGGCCGCCCGGCTGGGCGAAACCCTTTCGCCGGTGGCAAGAGGGCGAGAGAACGTCGCCTTAATCAGCCGCCATCGCAATGCGAAATCCGCGTCGTCCTCCGGCATCGTCCAGACGGCATGAAGATGGTCGGGCAGCACGACAATGGCGTCGATGGTGAACGGGTGCTGGTGGCGCGTCCGGCGAAACGCCGCGCGCAACGCCTCGATGTGGGTCGTCAGCAGAGCACGCCGTCGCTCCGCCAAATTGACGGTGAAGAAAAAGCTCCCGCCCGGAACGACGTTACGCCGACAGGAGGTCATGCCGCGATGATGACGCAGGTTGCGATGGGTTTCGCAAACGCTCAACCCCTCCTACGGCCTCATGGTTCGCGACACCCGCTGCGCGGGTTCCTCACCATGAGGGTTCGCGACACCCGCTGCGCGGGTTCCTCACCATCAGGGTCCGGGACGCGTGATATCGGCGCGGGTCGCGTTGCCACGCTTCCTCAATGCGTGCGCGCGATGGTGAATTCGACCGCTTCCTCCAGGGCGCGCTTCATCGCCGAGTCCGGGAACAGCGCCAGGGCGTCGCGGGCGATCGCGCCGTAGTGGCGGGCCCGCGCGATGGTGTCCTCGATGGCGCGATGCCGGGTCATCAGGCCGATCGCGTGTTCGAGGTCGGCGTCGGTCGCCTCGCCGCGCTCGAGGGTGCGGCGCCAGAACTCGCGTTCGACGTCGGAGCCGCGGCGGAACGCCAGCACCACCGGCAACGTGATCTTGCCGTCGCGAAAATCGTCGCCGACGTTCTTGCCGAGCTTGGCGCTGATGCCGCCGTAGTCCAGCGCGTCGTCGACCAGCTGGAACGCGATGCCGAGGTTCATGCCGAACGACCGGCAGGCGGCCTGTTCCGCCCGGGGCCGCTTGGCGATCACCGGGCCGACCTGGCAGGCGGCCGCGAACAGCTCGGCGGTCTTGGCGCGGATCACCGACAGATACTCGTCCTCGGTGGTCGCGGTGTTCTTGGCGGCGCCGAGCTGCATCACCTCGCCTTCGGCGATCACCGCGGCGGCCGACGACAGGATTTCCAGCGCCCGCAGCGAGCCGACCTCGACCATCATCTTGAACGCCTGACCGAGCAGGAAGTCGCCCACCAGCACGCTCGCCTCGTTGCCCCACAGCATGCGGGCGGCGAGTTTGCCGCGCCGCATGTCGCTCTGGTCGACCACGTCGTCGTGCAGCAGGGTGGCGGTATGCATGAACTCCACCGCCGCGGCGAGCTTGATGTGGCCGTCGCCGGCGTAGTCGACCAGCCGGGCCATGGCGACGGTCAGGACCGGCCGCAGCCGTTTGCCGCCCGAACTGATCAGGTGGTTGGCGACCTCGGGGATCATCGTCACCTCCGAGCCGGTGCGCGACAGGATGGTGGCGTTCACGCGTTCCATGTCCGGAACGACGAACCCGGTCAGGCGGTCGATCGAGGCACTTTCGCGGCTTTCGAAGGGGACGACGACGGCCAAAGGGCGGCTCCTACGGGTGGGACGAGGCAGAATAGAAACGCCATGATGGCGCGGCAAGTGTGCTTGTTGGGTAGCCGGAGCGGCGGAAGGGAGGTATTGAGGCAGGGCGATGGAGGTTCAGGGAAGCGCGATGTGGTGAAACGGTATCATGTTCAGGCTTGTCCCTGGTGCCATCGGGAGCGTGGTGCGCGCAAAAGCCGGGAGCGTGGTGCGCGCAAAAGCGGAGAACGGTTTCCGTGTTACGCTGCCGGGCGCCGGCATCGACGTCGATGACACCAATGCGGGCGACGATACCACCCGGCGGGTGTGCCGCCGGCGCGATCGTCGGCGATGGAGACGGACGTGAACGAACTCGTGCGCACCAACGACCCGGTGCTGGTCTCGGCGGTCGTGGCGCTGCTCGACGGCGCCAGCATTCCCCACCTCGTGTTCGATCAGAACATGAGCGTCCTCGAAGGGTCGATCGGGGTTCTGCCACGGCGCATTTTGGTCGGCGACAGCCACCGGCTGGAGGCCCGGCGTCTTCTGGAGGACGCCGGCCTCGGCCAGGAACTGCGCGCCGATGTCGCCTGAAGCCCGGCCGGAGCTGACCGACGACGCCGTCCTGGACGGGCGCCTGCGGCTGCTGCAGCCGCGCCGCGGTCACCGCGTCGGCCACGACGCGATCCTGCTGGCCGCGGCGACGGCCGCGGGGGCCGGCGAGGTGGCGGTCGACCTCGGCGCCGGCGTCGGTGCCGCCGGTCTGGCGGTGGCGTGGCGCTGCCCGGGAGCGGCGGTGCGCCTGGTCGAAATCAATCCGGGGCTGGTCGCGTTGGCGGGCGAGAACGCCGCCCGCAACCGGCTGGCGGGGCGCGTCTCGGCTGTCGAACTCGACGTTCTCGGCCCTGCCGATGCCTTCGCGGCCGCCGGCCTCGGCGACGGCTGTGCCGACCGCGTTCTGATGAACCCACCGTTCAACGACCCGGCGCGCCAGCAATCCTCGCCCGACCCCGGCCGCCGCCAGGCCCACATGGCGGCGACCGACACGTTGCGGCGCTGGATCGCCACCGCCGACCGGCTGGTGAGGGACGG
>JAVBUK010000464.1:0-14619 GCA_031555345.1 Xanthobacteraceae bacterium
CCCGCAATTGCGCGCGATGAAGCCGAGCACGTCCGCCGGCACGCCGAAGCCGGGATGCTGCTGCGACAGGGCGGTGACGCGGCCGGACAGGATGTCGAGCCGAAGCTCCTCGTCCAGCGGCTCGATTTCGACGACCAGGCCGCCGGCAAGGCGCGAGCGCACCCGCTCTTCCAATGCGTCCAGCTCAGCCGGCGGGCGGTCGGCGGCAATCACCACCTGGCGGCCCGCGTCGATCAGCGAGTTGAGGGTGTGCGAGAATTCCGCCTGGGTGGATTTTCCCTGCAGGAACTGCAGATCGTCGATGACCAGGACATCGATGCCCCGCAGGGCTTCCTTGAAGGCGATCGCGGTTTGTGTGCGCAAAGCCGAGACGAACCCGTACATGAACCGCTCGGCGGTGAGGTAGAGGACTTTGCGGTCGCCGGTCCGGTTGCCCGCCCAGGCGATGGCCTGCAGCAGATGGGTTTTGCCCAGGCCGACGCCGGCATGAATGTACAGGGGGTTGAACAGCACCGGATCGCTGCGCAGGGCGTCGGCCACTTGCTTGGCGGCGGCGTGGGCCAGCGTGTTCGAGCGGCCGACGACGAACGATTCGAATGTCAGCCGTGCATCGAGCGGCGAACCGCCCAAGGCCTCGTGCGCCGCCAGAATCGGCGTTGCGCCGTTGCGCGGCTCGTCACTGTCGATCTTCGGCTCGCGTTCGTCGCGGTTCGACGCGACCGCCACGCAATCCTTTGCCGGCACCGGTGCGGGGCGAATGACCGCGGAACGGACCGCGAGATCGATCCGGCGCAGCGTCGGCATTTCACCTCGCCAGCAGACCAGGACGCGCTCGGCATAGTGGGCCTGGATCCAGCTCTTGAGGAAGCGGGTGGGAACGGACATCCGGACGGTCTGGTCGTCGAGGCCCTCCAGTTCCATCCGGGCGAACCAGCTCGAGAAAATGTCCTCGCCTACCTCGGTGCGGAGCCGGCCTTTGACACGAAGCCAGCACTCTTTCTCGGGTTGCATCATTTTCTTGTGCTCTGTGCCTGGTGCGGATTGCGGTGGGGAAGAAGCAGCCGTTGGCGCAACTGGGGCGTCGGTCGCCTGGGCTGCAGGCGGATTTTTCGTCGGCTCCTGGGGAGCCGGTCCTAACTGTTATGGGGCGGGCTGAGCTGCAGAGCCGGTCTTGCGGTCGGCGTGGGGGCGATCCGGAAGCCTCGCCACAGCGGGCGGTGGAAAGAAGCGCAAGTCGCCGGTGGTGTCTGACGGGGTAGGGGTCCAATGCGTGAAAGCAGTCGAAGCAACTACTGGTAGCAAATTCCGAAACGCTCTCGTCATGGGTTCCCCTCCCCTTGCCAGATTTTCTGGCTCAGACTTTGGCAAGCTATATCCACTCGTGGGACATTACGTAAGGGTGATTTCGTGTTTACAGCGAATAGTTTCCGGAAAACACGAAGTTCATCGCAACAACCGATTCGTTTACAGACCCCCGTTGCCTGTCGGCTTTATAGAGAAGCTGTGTAAAGCCTCCCCATCTCACCGAAGGATGAGTTGCGAATTCGAGCCTTTTACTGAGAACCCCGGTGGCCCGGGAACCAAATGAAAATACACAGCCCCCCTTCGACCTGCAACGGTCCTATTAACTCGGCCTTTACCATTCCGCCCGCCCGCAATGTTCGGGTTGCCGACGCAGCCGTGGCGTGATTGGACAACTCATTGCCGGGGCAGGGTTATTCACAGTGGGTGGGGCAAAAAACGAGGTAAAACTGGTACTGATGAGTCTAATTTCCGATGCGTCATGGCAGGCGGTCGCCAAACATCGACTCCAACTCCCGATCGCCGCATGTCCGATAACCAATTGAAGGATCGTAAATAATTGAGTCCGAATTCGGTGGGTAACTCTGGTTATTAGTTACCGCGAAACGCAGGCGATCGCTGGTTTGCAAACTTTGAGAAATGAAGTGGCAGTTCTGCAACAGTTGAGCAGTTGCGCAAGATGAATTGATTTGGTGGTAGGTATAATGCAACAAAAAGTCCCGCGGGCTTGCCCACGGGACCTTATTGGTTATACAGTGTATTCTGGTAAGCGGGCGAAATCAGCGCAGAATTACTTGCCAAGCTTGACAATCTGCGCAGTCAGCCGCGAAACTTTCCGGCTCGCTGTGCGCTTGTGGAGGACACCCTTCTGGGCGGCGCGCATCAGCTCCGGTTCAGCCGCTTTGAGTGCGGCAAGTGCGGCGGCGCGGTCGCCGCCGACGATCGCCTCCTCAACACCGCGAACGCTGGTACGCATGCGCGAGCGGCGGGATTTGTTGATCGCCGTGCGGCGCGCGATCTTACGGGTGGCCTTCTTGGCCGATTTGGTGTTGGCCATCGCTGGTCCGTCGTTCCGAGGTCCGTGATAAATCAACGCTTCTGGCACGGGCCGACTTCCGCGGAACCTTGCCTTGTGCGCGCAAAAAACGTTGGCGGCGAGGCCTCTCGCCGCCGAGTTGGCGCCGTTATAATGAGCGGGCTCGAGGGCGTCAACGTCTCGTGCCGGCCGGTCGCGAAGAGTGGTCATGCGGTGACCGGGTCGCAACCGGCGATCCAATCGCGAGCGGCGGATGGTCGCATCGCGGACGCCGCTCGGACCGCCGCTCGGATTTGGTCCAATCCAGCCAGTTCGGACGGCGCACCGACCGGATGTCGGCTCAGGCAACGCGTTGTGCCCGGGCCTGATCGTAGCCCGCCACCGTCGCGGTGCGATCGGCGATGCGGGCGAGCGCACCGTCGTCGCGGGTGCCGCCGATCGCGGCGGAGCGGCACCGGTTGAAGCGGGCGGCCGCAGCGGGTAAGCAAGGTATCTCGGGCAGTTCCGCGCCGGCCATGGACCCGCGATGATCCGTTTCCTGCTACGGTTGTTCGGCCTGTGGCTGCTGGCCGCCGCCTTCCTGTTCTTCGTCTACGACGGCACCAAGTCGATCGCCGGCAATGCGCTCTATATCACCAGTCTGGGTGACACCTGGAACGTGATCCACTCCACAAGCCTGCAGTCGCTGCAGCCGGTGATCGAGCGCAATGTGGCGCCCTGGCTGTGGGACCCGGTGGCGGTGTCGATCCTCGCCGCGCCGACTTGGTTTGTGTTCGGTGTGTTGGGTGCGCTCCTGGTTCTGCTGGGACGCAAGAAAAAGCCGTTGATCGGCTACATCCGCAGCTGAGGCAGCTGAGATTGTCGCGGGTCCGGGAGCGGGGCGCGGTGTTGCCGCCGCGGCTGCGCAGGGTGAGGGGCGCGATCACTTGATGGTGTCGGCGGCAGCCAGCGCCACGGAAGTTTTGTGCATCAGGATCCTCGTGAATCGTACGAACGCGGCTTCGACGACCGTCGGGGTGACTGCGCCTGCGGTAAGAGGTATCATATGAGTGGGTTGGCCGGATGAAATAGGGGGCGGTTGCCGGCGCATGTGGGCCGGGATGTGATCGCAGGCCGACTGTCGGCGGGCTCTCCGCTCCCCGTGTTCACGACAGCTACCGCAGAGGTCGTCCCGATGGCTGTGTTCAAGGCGAAATCCGAAATGCCGTCTGCTGCCGAGGCGCTGCCGGGGCGCCCGCGGGCTATTCCGACTGCGGCCGTCCACGCCGTCAACGGTCGCCCGCTCGCGGGGCCGTATCCCGAGGGACTGGAGACGGCGATCTTCGGGCTCGGGTGTTTCTGGGGCGCCGAGCGGAAGTTCTGGCAACTCGGCGACGGCGTGTTCGTGACGGCGGTGGGCTATGCGGGCGGACTGACGCCCAACCCCACCTACGAGGAGGTGTGCAGCGGCCTGACCGGGCACAACGAGGTGGTCCTGGTCGTCCACGATCCGGCTAGACTGCCCTACAATCGCCTGCTCCAGACATTTTGGGAGAGTCACGACCCGACCCAGGGCATGCGTCAGGGCAACGATGTCGGCACCCAGTATCGCTCGGGCATCTATGCGACCTCGCCGGCGCAGCGGGCGGCCGCCGAAGCCTCGCGAGCGGCGTACGACAAAGCGCTGGTGGCGCGTGGCTACGGGCCGGTGACGACCGAAATCGTCGACGCGCCGTCGTTCTATTTTGCCGAGGACTACCATCAGCAGTATCTCGCCAGGAATCCGGCAGGATACTGCGGTTTGGGCGGCACAGGCGTGAGGTGTTCGGTCGGTTCGGATGTCGAGGCCGAATGAGGGTGCGTGATGAGTATCTGTGGTGAATGCCCGTGGACCGTCCGCTGGCGGCTGCCCGGTTCCGCCGCCCAGCCCCATCCGGAGAAAAACCGATGCCCAAGCTCGAACGTCTGATCGAGGTCATCATTTTCCAGAGCCGCTGGCTGCTGGCTCCCTTCTATCTCGTCCTGGTGCTGGGCCTGGTGCTGCTGCTCGGCCATTTTCTGCGTGAATTCGCCGTGTTCGCGCTCGGCCTTCCGACGGCGAAGGGGGCCGAGGTGATTCTCGGGGTGCTCAACCTGATCGACATCGCGTTCACGGCGAATCTGGTCCTGATCGTGGTTTTTTCCGGTTACGAGAATTTCGTCTCGCGCATCGATACCGGCGACCACGCCGGCCCCGATTGGTTGAGCAAGGTCGGGTTCGCCGGGCTGAAGCAGAAGCTGATGATGTCGATCGTCGCGATATCGGCGATCGAAGTGCTCAAGGCGTTCATGAACATCCGCAAATACGAATCGACCACGCTCGGCTGGCTGGTCGGCATCCACGTCGTGTTCCTGCTGTCGATGCTGGTCGTCGCGCTGTCCGATCGGCTCAGCGGCGGTGGAAAGCCGGCCGTCGGCAAGGATCCGGCCTCGGCCCGGGCGATCCGATCCTGACGCAGGGGCCGTGGGGCGGCGTTCGGGCCCCTGTCCGGGGGCGCGGGCGTCCGCGTCGGTGAGGATTTGTTAACCATATCTGGTCCTAATTCCGGGAGTGAGCTCTCGCGACCTGGTCCGGATTCGTTCCATGCGGCATGTCCGCCTTTTCGTCGTCTTGGCCGCGGGCCTGATCGTGGCCGGCTGTATGGGTCGGTCGTCGTCACCGATGGCTGCTGCGATCAAATCCGACCTCGACGCCCTGGTCTATGGAGGGACGCCGGCCGCGGCGCCGCCGCCCCGAGCGACGGTGCGTGAAAGCTCCTATGGGCTCGATTCCGGCGACCGGCTGCGGGTCGTCGTTTTCGGCCAGGAGGGATTGACCAACTCCTATTCGGTCGACGTCGGCGGCAACATCACCATGCCGCTGATCGGCGCGGTCAGGGCGCGTGGCCTGAGCACGCCGCAGCTCTCCGCTGCGATCGCCGCCAAGCTGCGCCAGGGCTACCTGCGCGAACCGCACGTGGCCGTGGAGATCGACGCCTACCGGCCGTTCTTCATCCTCGGCGAGGTCACGTATCCGGGCCAATACCCCTTTGTGGCCGACATGACGGTCGAGACCGCGGTTGCGATCGCGGGCGGCTTCTCCCCACGTGCCGAAAAGAAGACGGTGCAGATCAGCCGCAACGCCCAGGGACAGTCGACGCGCTGGGCCGTGCCGACCGATACGCCGGTGAGGCCGGGCGACACCATCGTGGTCGCCGAGCGCTGGTTCTGACCCGACGATCCCGTCACCGCCCGTCGGCCGGTGCGCACCGTGGCCGGCCGCCGAAACCATGCCCGGCGATAGGCGGCTCCCGGGTTTCCGCAAGGATCATGGAAGCCGGAGCGGGCCGGGCGCCTCGGCGACGGGTTGGTAGCGCACGGCCTCGATGACGAGGTTGCCGACCAGATTGTCGACCGACAGGCGGTAAGGCCCGAGCACACCACTTGCGTCGATCGGTGCCAGCCAGAGCTCGAGGCTGCCGGACAGGTACTTCACCAGCGTGCTGTCGGCGCGATGGCCGGCGATGGCGCGCAGCTCCGCGGCGCACACCAATACGGGTCCGCGATATCCGTCGTCGGCCTTGACCCGATCCATGCGCTTGAACGACAGCTTGAGATCGTAGCGTCGACGCCCGTCAAAAATCGGCAGCGTGCGGTGACAGGTGGCGGGCACGAGCGCGCCCGGCACCAGCATCGCCGAGACCGGATCGATCACGCCGTGCCTGTGGGCATCGGTCAACGGCACGCGGTCTTCTACGGGCGCCGAGCTTTCGGCGGTGAGATCCTTCACGTTGCCGTTGTCGAGCGACATCGTCACTGTCGAGCGCTCGTCGTCGGCGTTGAGGACGGCCGAGAAGTTCGATGCCGCGAGCTGGCCGTTGCGGATCGCTCCCGAGGCCGTGACGGTGCCTTCGCCGCCGACCAGAACGCGCAGGAATCCCGCGGCCCGGCCGACGCCGACCGCGATATAGCGTCCGGACGAGAGGTCGGCCATCAAGTCGCCGCGTCCGATCGGGAGTCCGGCGACCGAGATCTTGGACTGGGCGGAGAGACGGGCTCGCGCTTCGGCCGGCCGGGCCGGGATCGCGGCGGCAAGCACGGCGGCCATGGTGCCGCAGACGAGGGACTTCGTCGCGGTTTCGAACATGCCCGGGACGCGATCGATATCGCCGCGCGCGCCCGCCGCCGTCGAGGGCGTCGTGACCTCATGACGTGCGGGTTGTTTCGCGCGCATCGTGTTGCGCCGGGGCGCGGTCGTCGTTCACAACAAGCCGCGCGGCGCCATGCGCCAGTCGGACTTCCAACCGGTCAGGCAACCTTTGCGGAACTGCAGATAGAGACGCTTGCCGACGGGAAGCAGCCCCGGGACGTCGGCGTTGCGGACCGCGAAGTAGACTTCCGCGCCGCGTCGACCGCTGACGTAGGTCAGGGGCGTGCCGAGGACGGCGGCCACTTCCCGTGGCGTCATGCCGAAGGCCAGGGGAGCCACGTTCGAGGGCTGTGCCCCCGGCACCGCCAGCCACCCCGCGCAGGTCAACGCGATGACACTCTTCATGACCGGCCCTCATTTACCGCAAGTCTAGCGGATCAGGATGGTCATGAACAGCGCCGGTACGCCGGCGGCGGAGCCCGAAGGGGCGGTAACGAGCGTTCAGCGTGCGGCCGACGCGGTAGCTGGCGGATTGCCCGGCCACACGACCACACGGGTACCGACCTGGGTGCGACCGTAGAGGTCCTCGACGTCTTCGTTGACCAGCCTGATGCAGCCCGACGACACAAAGGTTCCGATCGTCGACGGCTGGTTGGTGCCGTGGATGCGGTAGACCGTCTTGCCGAGATAGAGCGCGCGCGACCCGAGGGGGTTGCTTTCACCGCCCGCCATGAAGCGCGGCAGGTACGGCTGGCGCTCGATCATCTCGGGTGGCGGATGCCAGTCCGGCCACTCGGCCATCTTGGTGATCCGTTCGACGCCGGCCCAGGTGAAACCCTCGCGGCCGACGCCGATGCCGTAGCGCATTGCCTTGCCGCCGCCGAGCACGAGGTACAGGTAGGTGTTCGGCGTATCCACCACGATGGTGCCGGTTGGCTCTTTGGTCGCGAAGTCGACGACTTGGCGGCGGAACTGGGGCGGCAGCTCCTTGCGCTCACCGGTTTCCGGTTGATCTTCCGGCGGCAGCGCGGCCGTGCTCGCCCCGGGAGCGGCCGCGGTCGGCGGCCGGCTCGGCGCGCCCGGGACCGCCCCACGCCCCGGGTCGACGACCACACCCTGTTGCGGAGCGATGTCGGCGGGCGGGCGGATCGACAGTGGCTCGCCGCTCGGTTCGTAAGGATCGGGCGCCGCGGTCCGATAATCGGGGCGCGCCATCGGGCCCTGGGGACCATAGGGATTCGAAGCCGCGCCATAGGGGCCAGGTGCAGAAGCAGGTGCCGAAGGCGGATAAGCGTTGGCTGCGGGAGCCGGATAGGCGCCGGGCGAGGAAGCCGGGTATCGGCCGGGCGGCGCCGGATAGGCATTCGACGCGGGGGCCGGGGCGCCGCGATAGGCGCCGGGAGTCGGATTGGGACCGAGCGCGGGGGCCGGATAGCCGCCGGGCGCCGGCAATGCGCGGCTCTCGATCGAAGGACCAGGGCGGCGCGAATTCATGTCGTTCGGATAGGCCGTCGTCGGATAGGGCGCCACGGCCGGCGCGCGACCCGGTCCGGGTGGTGGCAGGCCGTCGTCCTCGTCCTCCTCCTCATCGAGCGGTGCTGCCGGCATCGGTGAGTTGGGTGGATAGGCGCCCGGCGGAGGGCCAGGGTGATACTGCGCCCCGGCGGTTGCGGTCAGGACGAGAAATCCGGCAAAGACAATCAGCCTGGCAAAGGCGCGGAGCAGCATGCGTTGAGTCCCCCGAACGTCCTCTCTGTGCTGTCCAGATGGGGCGTTATGAAGGCAAGGCCAAAGGCCATGCGATAAACCTTCGATCGGCGATTCCGCAATTCCTCGACTACCGTTGCGTCATGGTTGCGTCGGAGCATTTCGGCTCCAGCCGCATTCTGCATGGTACCGCACTGGCAAGGGGTGCCGCGGCAGGCGATGCGAAACGCGGACGACACAATGCCTTTTCGACGTCGGCAGTCCCCGCCCGCAACACGCCAAACCCGGCCTGGACGAATTCCGGCTGATCCGTTCCACGGTCGGTCGGATTTCGTCAAGCCCGAATCACCGGCTCGATTGGTGCCTGAACCGGGTATCTCTCCACCCGGTGAGGCGCAACGATGGTGCTCGCTTCGGATATCAAAACATTGTGCGGCGAACAACGGTTGCTTCCACAACAAGTCGACGTGCTGTTGCGGTCCCCAGCCGGTTCATTTCGAGGCACGGAGTGCCTCGAGACACCGGGTGCGGTGGCTTTTGTTGTCCGAGGCCATCGGCATGGCTGCCCATCCTGGCACTGACAAAGCGGTGTTTCGAACCGATGCGCGGGTCGACTATCCGATAGACGGGTCAGATGCGGCCGATTACATTTCGCCGCATGAAGGCTTCGACCTCTTTGCGGCCACTGCCGGACGATGCCGAACGGGAGGGTGGTCGCCAGGTGATCGCCCGCGCGGCCGTGGTTTTGCAGATCGTGGGTGACCATCCACTCGGTCTGAACATGTCGCAGATCGCCCGGGTCGCCGGTCTGCCGCGCACGACCGTACAGCGTTTGGTCGCGGCGCTGGCCGCGCAGAAACTCCTGGCGATCCACAAATCCGGTCGCGTGCGACTCGGACCCGCCCTTGCCCGTCTGGCGGCCAAAGCGCATGTCGACGTGAGCGCCGTCGCGCGGCCGCATCTCGAGGCGTTGCGTGTGAGCGTCGACGAGACGGTGCACCTGTGGGTCGCGAGCGACGGCGAGATGGTGCTGATCGATCGCATCCTCTGCAGCCATGACGTCGGCATCGCAACGCCGCTCGGCGCGCGGCGCCCGATGTCCAGCAACGCCGGCGGCAAGGCCTGTCTGGCCGAACTGCCGGAAGTCGAGGTGCTGCGGCTGGTCGCCGGCCGGCTGCCGAGCGCGACCGTGCATAGCGTCGTGACGCCGGAAGCGTTGCTGCGTCAGCTCGATCGGGTCAGGGGCGCCGGGGTGGCCTTCAATCTGGAGGAGAGTTTCCAGGACGTCTGCGCGTCCGGCGCCGTTCTGCGCACCGACACCGGCCAGCAATACGCCATCTGCGTCGCGGCGCCCTCGCGGCGTTTCCACGACAAGCGTGAAAGCCTCGTCCGCGCCCTGCTCGCCTGTCGCGATCGGATCGAAGACGAACTCGGCACGCGATAGATTGCGGCGCAATTGACCGCGGCGCGGGCGGTCACGCGCGCGGTGTCCGGGCTGATGAAGCTGCCGTTCCCGCGTCGCTGGCGGTCTGCGTCGCCACCGTCTCCAGTGCCCGAATGAACGCGCCCAGGCCGGTCCGCCGCAGCGGAAACAACGGTTTGTCCCAGCGTCGGCAGAGCTGCTTGACCTCGTCCTGGGCGCGATGGCTGATGCAATCGACCGGAAACAATATGGCGTCGGCGCGGCCACACAGCCCGGGTAGCCGACCGATGCTCTCCTCGACGCCGCCGTCGTGATGGGCGAACACGCCGCCGGATTCCTCGACCAGACGGCGGAAATGCGGGATGTGCTGGTGTCGTCCGCCGACGAACAGGATGCAGCGTCCGCACAGGTCGAGATCGCGGCACTCGGCGCTGCAGGCACCGATCTGATCGGTGACGGCCATTTTCGCCTCCAGCAGACGGTTCTCCTCGCGCAAGTCTTGGTTTGCGGCGCTCAGGGCCGCCGACCGTTCGAGCGTCCGGGCGGTCTCGTCCCTGGCCGTGCGCGCATCGGCTTCCGCCGCCTTGCGGCGGTTCTCCTCCTGCTGCCGCCGGCGTTCCAGGTCGGCATTCACGATCCGCAGCCGATCCAGTTCGTCGGCGGCCGACGGGGCCGGCACGATCGGTTGAGCGTTCGGTCGCGCCTCGGCGCTCCGATGCCGCAAAAGCTCCTGCAGCGCGCGAATCTCGGCGTTCTTGCGGTCGATCTCGCCGCGCAGGCGCTTCAGTTGCTCGGCGGCCTGCGCCTCCGATCGGCTTTTTTCGGTCGACAGCTCGTGCAGGCGCCGCAGGTCGGCGCGCGCGGTCGCGCCGACCTGATGCGACAGCATGTGGACTTCGGCAAAGATCCGGGTGCGCAGGTCGTCCGATGCGGCGGGATGCGACATGGCCGCCCAGCAGGCGGCGGCGACCTCGCCGCGGGCGAGCGCCTCGTTCCACAGCGCGGTCAAGGCCGGCGTGTCGTCGACCTTGCCGAACCTGGCGACCGTCACCGAATGCTTGCGATCGAGAAGTTTGGTCAATGCCTTGCCGATTTTGCGGTCCTGCGAGGCGAGGCGGACGACGGTGGTGTGCAGTTGAAAGTCGGCCGGTCCTTCCGCCGGAACACGGAGCTTGAATTTTGCGGCGATGCCGCGGATCTCGGCCAGGCTGAGACAGGTGCCGACGATCATGCAGTGCCATTGCGGGGCAATTTCCCACAGTTTGGCACGCCGGCCGAGGTCATCATCCCCGGGCGGTGGCGGGTGAAGTTCACACATGATGTCGAGACTGGAGGCCGGCGGCGACCGGGTCGCTCGCCATGTGTCGCAACATGGTGATTTCCCGCTGCAAGCGATCGGTTTCGATGTCCAGCCACATCCGGCCGAGCGCGCCCTGGCGCGGACAATCCCGGCAGCGACGCGACCATCCCGCGACCTCGCGCTCGTAGACGCAGACGATCTGCTCGAGGTGGCGCCGCCGCTCGGCAAGCGGCGCCAAGTCGATGAAGGCGAGCTTGAGCTTCAGCGCCACCTGACCCTGCGGACAGATCGGGCAATCGGTCGGTTGCGACAGCAACTTGTCCAGATGGCGGCGGCCGCCCTCGGTCAGCGTGAAGCCCGGCTGATCGCCGGGCGCTTTGAGAAAGCCCCGTTGCACCAGGTTTTCGACGCAACCGAGCACGACCTCGAAAACCGGAACCCAAAGGTGGCCGACGAGGTCGTCGAGGGTCGAGCGGATGTCGGCCAGGCGGGTCGGCGCGCGGGCCGTCGTCCCCAGCGCGGCCAGCTCGACGAAATCGCGGGCTTCCATCTTGCGCCCGACTGCGGACCCGGTGATGTCGTGGAAACTCATGCCGTGTTCCTCCTGCTAATTGCTAGTGCCTCGCAATTGCATATCGGCCTGTTGGTTCTTCCACCCACCCGATGAAAATGTCAATCGGGTTCGGCAAAGCCGGCTTCCGGATCGGGGCGAATTATACCGCCGGTGTGGCGAAGGCGATTTCCGCGGCGTTTTGCCGGCCACGGCGCCACCGGCGGTAATACGCCGTCGTTTCGCAAAACAATATGGAATTATTCCAGTTTGAATGACGCGGGCGCGCAAAGTTTATAATTGCTCAAAATCCAAACCGCCGGCGCGTCAGGTTTCGGGGACAAGGCCGAGGGGAGGGCCGCGGAGCGGCCGGCTGCGGTGGAAGGCGCGCGGCGAACATCCGCACGACGCCTTGAACATGGCGATGAAGGCGCTGACGTTGTCATATCCGGCCTCGTGGGCGATGCCGCCGACGCTGACGCCTTCCGCCAGCCGGGCGACGGCGTGATGGACGATGACCGCCCGCTTCCACTGGCCGAACGACAGGCCGACGTCGTGCTCGAAGTGTCGCGTGAAGGAACGGCGCGACATCGCGACCGCGGCAGCCGCCTGGTCGATTCCGGTCTTGGCATCGGGTCGGGTGAGAAAACGCAACGCCCACTCGCGCATTTTCGCTGCGCGCGGCAGGGTCAATCCCGGCATTTCGCGGCCGATGGCGGCGATCTCCTGCGCGACGACCGCCATCAGCGGGGCGATCATCGCGTCGTCCGGCGCAATCGTGCGCAGACGGGCGAGCGCGGCCAGCAGCAGCGGGGACGCTTCCAGCACGCAGATGTCGTCGGGCAAATGCCGCGCCAATTCCGCAGGCGTCACCATCAACCAGCATCGAACCGGACCCCGCGACACCGAGGCATGAACGACGCCGGCCGGAACCCAATACAATTTGCCCATCGGAACGGCCCAGACGTGTCCGTCGGCTTCCAGACTGAAAGCGCCGTGCTCGACGAAGGTGAGCTGACCCGCTTCGTGGGCGTGCGGCGGCGCTGCGTGCCGTTCACCGGTATTGATGTAGGTGCTGACGAAAGCGGTCATGTCGCTTGGCCCGAATTCCGTATTTTTTGGAATGTTGTCGATAACGCGACTTTCGGCTTCTGGCTAGCCTGGTGCCATCGCGACAGTCGCAGGTCGCTCGCACGAGGAAGGCGCCAATGACCATTCTGCATATCGACTCCAGCATTCAGGGCCCGGGATCGATCTCCCGCCGGCTGACGGCGGCCATCGTCGCCGCCCTCGCGACCCCGAGTGGCGAGCCGGTCGTCTATCGGGACGTTTCGGTCGCCAGCGGAGCGCTCGATCGGTGCGTGGACGAGTTCCTCGCCGCCGACGTCATCGTGATCGGGGCGCCGATGTACAATCTCGGTGTTCCGTCGGGGCTCAAATCCTGGATCGACGCCATCGCGGTGCCGCGCAAGACGTTTCGTTACACCGCCGATGGTCCGTGTGGCTTGGCCGGTGGGCGCCGGGTGATCGTCGCCTATGCAAGCGGCGGTTTCCACAACGGATCCGAGCAGGATTTTGTCGAGCCCTATCTGCGCGCGGTGTTCCGTATGCTGGGGGTCGCCGACGTCGACGTCGTTCGCGCCGAAGGCGTCAACGTTTCCGCCGACCATCGCGCGCGGACGCTGGCCGCGGCCGAACGAACCATCGCGGAGATCGTGATGCGGGTTGCCGACGAGCGCCGCCGGGCCGCCTGATGGCCGGGGCGCAAGCTGGCGGCGACCGACCGCGCGGTTGCCGCGCCGAGCGCCAACCGGTGCGGCGCGCCGGCACAAGGAACCCGCGGGGCACGATCACGCGGCGGCGTGCGAGACGCACCGTGCGCTCGTCTCCGATCCAGGATCGACAGTCGCGCGGATTGCCACTCAAAATTGCGTTCGCGGGTTCTCGCCACCATGGGCGCGGAAAAACCGTCGCCGAACGCGCGTTGCGGCTGTATATCCTTCGACCTCATTCGCAATTTGCGTCGATTCGGACCGCGGAAACGCCGCCGTGCGCAACCGGCATGCCGCCGACGCATCCGAAAGATCGGAGGCGGTGGGTGGAGACCGTTGCCATTGCTCTGCTGCTGCTGCTGGCCGTGGTGGTCAGCAGCCCGTTCGCGCGGATGTCTCCGGTTCCGGTGCCGCTTCCGCTGATCCAGATCGGGCTCGGGGCCGCCCTCGCCACGGTGGCCGATCTCGACCTGGCCTTGACTCCGGAAGTGTTCTTTCTGCTGTTTCTGCCGCCGCTGCTCTTTCTCGACGGTTGGCGCATCCCCAAGGAGGGACTGTTCCGGGACAAGGGAGCGATCCTCGAGCTGGCGCTCGGGCTGGTCGTGTTCACCGTGCTGGGTGTCGGCTACTTCATCCACTGGATGATTCCGACGATGCCGCTCCCGGTCGCCTTCGCGTTGGCGGCGATCATCTCTCCGACCGACCCGATCTCGGTCTCGGCGGTCGCCAAGCGGGTGCCGATTCCCCGCCGGCTGATGCATATCCTCGAGGGCGAGTCCCTGCTCAACGACGCATCCGGACTGGTCTGCATGCGCTTCGCCGTCGCCGCCATGCTGACCGGTACGTTCTCGTTCGTCGAAGCGGTCGGCACGTTCCTGTGGCTCGCGGCCGGCGGGATCGCCATCGGCACCGGTGTGACCTGGGGTGCGGTGGTTGCCAAGAACTGGGTGTCGCGCCGCTTCGGTGAGGAGTCCGGTTCGCAGATCCTGGTCAGCCTGCTCATTCCGTTCGGGGCCTATCTGCTGGCCGAACACCTGCATTGCTCGGGGATCCTGGCCGCGGTGGCGGCCGGCATCACCATGAGCTACGCCGAGCAGGGCGGACAGGCGCTCGGCGTGACACGGGTGCGTCGCACCGCGGTCTGGGACATGGTGCAGTTCACCGCCAACGGCGTCATCTTCGTGCTGCTCGGCGGGCAGCTCCCCCAGATCGCTGCCGGGGCCGCCCGGGTGGTCCACGTGAGCGGCCATCACCAGCCGGTGTGGTTGATCATCTATATCGTCGCCATCAATCTGGCGCTGGCGGCGCTGCGGTTCGTCTGGGTCTGGACCTCGTTGCGCTTCACGCTGTTTCGGGCGACGCGCCGCGGCCAGACGTCGGTC
>JAVBUK010000205.1:0-3853 GCA_031555345.1 Xanthobacteraceae bacterium
TGTACGGCGAGCGGTGACGTCGCGCCGCCGCCGCCTCGGTCGAAACAACCGGAAAGGGGACACGTCATGTCGAATGCTGACAGCAGAATGTTGGTCGTCGGTGGGCGCGTCCTCGACCTCGACGGCGATCTCGACCAGCCCGCGGTCGCCGACATCCTGATCGACGACGGCCGGATCGCGGCCTGCGAGCCCGGGCTCGACGCCCGCACCGGCGCCGACGTCGCCCGCCTCGACGCACGGGGCAAGCTGGTGATTCCCGGGCTGATCAACGCGCATTATCACTCGCACGACGTCCTGCTGCGCGGGATGTACGAGCAGCTTCCGCTCGACCTCTGGTTCACGCTCAGCACGCCCGCCAACTACCGGCTGTCGATCGACGAAGTGAAGTTGCGCACGGCGCTCGGCGCGGCCGAATGCCTGCGCAACGGCATCACCACCACGCAGGACATGGTGACGGTGACCGGCGCCAATCGCGACCACGTCGACGCGATCGTCGCCGCCTACGTGCAGAGCGGCATTCGCGCCGTGGTCGCCCTGCAGATATCGGACCGCGCCGCCGTCGACGCGGTGCCGTACCTGCGCGACCTTCCGCCCGACATCGTCCGCGCGCTTCCGCCGCCCAGCGACCCCTCGGCGCTGCAGCGGGTGGTCGAAGAGCGCCTGACCGGCACCGTCGATCCCCGCGTCAGCTGGGGTCTGGGGCCTTCGGCACCGCAACGATGCTCGGACGGGCTGCTGTCCTGGGTGGCGGACCTGATGCGTGGAAACGACATCCAGGTCTTCACCCATGTCTACGAAGCCCGGTCGCAATGCGTGCTCGCGCGCATGGAATACCCGCAACAGTCGCTGCTCACGCATCTGGAGAAGTTCGGCCTGCTCGGTCCGCGGCTGACGATCGCGCACGGCGTGTGGATCGGCCGTGACGAGATGCGTCGCATGGGCGCCGCCGGCGCCAACCTGGCGTGCAACCCGACCAGCAACCTGAAGCTGCTGAACGGGGTCGCCCCCATCGTCGACTACGCGGAGGCGGGAACCGGAATCGCCCTCGGTTGCGACAACTGCAGCGGCAACGACGCCCAGAACATGTTCGAATCGATGAAGATGTTCGCGCTGTTCTGGGGCATGTATTCCGCCGCCGGCAGCGCCGGCGCCGCCCAGCAGGCGTTCAAGGCCGCCACCGTGGGCGGAGCGCGGGCGCTGGGCAAGGCCGACGAACTCGGACGTCTGCGCCCCGGGTATCGCGCCGACCTGGTCGTCATCGACCTGCAGCAGGCGAACTACCGGCCGCTGAACAGCGCGGTCCGGCAACTGGTCTACAGCGAGAGCGGCAGGGGCATCGACACGGTGGTGGTCGACGGCAAGATCGTGGTCGCGAACGGCCGGTTGCGAACCGCCGACGAAGCCGCCCTGAAGGCCGATTCGGAGACGGCGCGGGCGCGTTTGCTGCCGGAGGTCGACCGCGTGAAGGCGGAGAACCAGACGCTGCTGCCGAACCTTCTCAAGGCTTACGAAAAGGCAAACGAATTCCCGATCGAATTCGATCGCTTCCTGCTGCGCCGGCAATAGGCCGACGCGCGACGGCTCGATCGTCGTGCGTCGCCGGCCCCTTGGCGGCACGCGCTCGCGACCGCGGCACGCGCCCCGCCGGCGCCTCGGTCCGGCGGCCGAGGGCGCGGCATGGTTCGCAGTAGCGCGGCAGCGACGCCGTCATGCGGCGGGCGCAGCGTCTATTTCGCGAGGTCTCTGACGACCCGCTCGATACCCTTGACCACGCGCGCGAGCTTTTCCACATCGACCTTGTCGGGGGTGTCGGTTCGCCGGTGGTAGTGCGGATAACGAAAGGCCGCCGTATCGGTGATCATCACCGCCGGAAAACCCTGCTCGACGAAAGACCAATGGTCGGACCAGTCGATTCCAGGGACGAACCCCGGCGCGAACCCGCCGACGCTCGGGAACGCGGTGTGCGACCGGAACGACGCGATGGTGCGTTTCAACAGCTCGCGCGATTCGGTCGTCGCCACGAAGGCGATGAAGTCTCCCTTGTCACCGAGTATCGAGTCGAAAGGCCGCGGATACTTCTGGCTGCCCGGTTCCGAGGAGTAGTAGCCGAGCGTCTCCAGCGAATACATGCCGACGACGGCCTCGTTGCGCTCGGCAAGGGCGCGGGCGTAGTGCAGACTGCCCATGTTCCCGGTCTGGAAATACGGCGGCTCCTCGTTGACGAACAACGCCAGGCGAATGCGCTTGCCGGCCCGGCCGTCGACGTCTTTCAGCAGGCGGGCGAGTTCGAGCACCGCCGCCACGCCGGAGCCGTTGTCGTTGGCGCCGGGCGCGTCGTCGCAGCTGTCGTAATGGGCGCCGACCACGATCGTCGGTACCGTGTCGCCGGCCGAATCCGGCGAAATCACCACCTCGATGTTGCGTACCGTCGTCCCGTCCACGCTGAAGAGCTGCCGGTCGACCGTGTACCCGAGCCCCTGGAGTGCAGCTTCGATGTATCGCGCCGCCGCCTCCAGCTCATCGAGATGTTTGATGTTGTGGGGGCGGGAACCAATCGCTTCGACATGCCGCTTCAGAACTGCGGCGAGAGCCTTCTCTTCGGAGGTGAGTGGCGGAAGTGGTCCGGAGTGCGCCTTGCCGGGCATCCACGTCATGACCAGGGCGATGCCATAGGGACCACCAACGGCGCCCACCACAAAGGCGAGCAACCCGATCAGCAACCACCCCCAGACCCGCATCGTGCCACCCTCCCGGCGAGCCGAGACCTACATCAGTCTTACGCGACGTGCGAGTGAACGCTGGACCGTCGTTGGTGTCGCCAATCGCCTGTTGCCACGCCGCTGACGGACAAGGGGTGGCAAGCGCAGCACCCGCCCTCGCCGCCGCGCGCACCGCGGGTGACGAACAGGCTCCGGGAACCACCATGCCGGCGTGCTTGAAAAGTTGATTTTCTTGAATCAAGACGGTATTATTTTACTTGTTTCGTTGGAGGGAATCATGAGCCGAGATTTCGATCGCCGGACGCTCACCAAGACCATCATCGTTGGCGGAATCACGACCACGCTGGTCCTGCCGTCCAGATGGACGAAGCCGGTGGTCGAAGCGATCGTCGCGCCGGCGCATGCCCAGGCGTCGCCGCCAGCCACGACATCGGCACCGGCACCGGCACCAACATCGTCGACGACCACGACATCGACGACCACCGGCACCACACCGCTGGCACCGCCGACGGCCGAATAGCGGCGATGCGGGCAGGCAGGCGAGCGGCAGCATGCGCAGCCAAGCCGCCGACCACGATCAACCGGACGGCGTATTCGCCGTTCGCCCGACAGGCGGATGGCGGCCGATGCGTGATGTCTATGTCCGGTTGATGGGCGGGCTTGGCAACCAGATGTTCCAGTATGCCGCCGCTCGTGCCTTGGCGCTTCGGCTGGGCACGGGCGTGACGCTCGACCTTTCGGCACTCGCGATCGATGGCTTGCGGCGGTACGAACTCGGCCGATATCCGATCGCGGCGACAATCGCCGAATCCGGCGAGCTTGCACGATTCGAACCCTCGTCCGGCGCGAGGGGGCTGTTCCAGCGGCTTCGGCGTGCCGCGTTCGGAAGTCCGACGCAATATCAGGAGCCGCACTTCCATTTCGACGACAAGCTTTCCGGCCTGAAGCCGCCGGTGCGGCTGGATGGCTTTTGGCAGAGCGAACGCTACTTCGCCAGGGCCGCCGACCTCGTGCGCTCGGAACTCACCCCGCGTGATCCGCTCGAACCCGAGAACGCCCGGGTGGCGGATGCGATCGGCACGGTGCACGCGATTTCCCTGCACGTGCGCCGAGGCGATTACGTGGCCAATGCC
>JAVBUK010000435.1:0-6345 GCA_031555345.1 Xanthobacteraceae bacterium
GCTGTCACCAAGCGTCTCTCGGGAGCGGCGCCGCGGCGGCGGGCCGCGGCGGCGGGCCGCGGCGAAACCGACCACACCGGCATCTTGGCGTTGCTGGTGTCCGTGTCGATTCCGACGTTGGTGCCGCGCTGGCTGCAAACGGAAACGAATGTCGGAACCGGAACACCCGTCGGCGGCGGGATCAGACCGTTCCGATGTCGATGCCGGGCCGCCGGGACGCAGGACTGCGGCGAACAACCGCCGCCCGGTTTCGGCCGATCATGCCCGGGCGACTTTCGGTGCCGGCCGGGGCGCCACCGCGGGACGCGACGCGGTCCAGACCTTCCACGGCGCGTCGCCGTTGTTGAGTTCCTCGAGCGACTGCTTGTCCTTGAACGTATCCATGCACTGCCAGAATCCCGGACACTTGTGTGCCAACAGCGAACCCCGGGCGATCAACCGCGCAAACGGCTCGCGGACCAGCTCCTCGCCCGGGTGGATGTAGCGGAATATTTCGTTGCGGAAGACGAAGAACCCTCCGTTGATCCAGATGTCCGAGCGGCTGAGCGCCGACACCTGGCTGACTTTTCCTTCGGGCGACACATCCACGATGTCGAAGCTCGCCGTCGGTTGCACCAGCAGCAGCGAACCCACCGCGTCGCTCGCCGCCACCGCGTCGATCATCGACGGCAGGTGGAGGTCGCTGAGGCCGTCGCTGTAGTTCGCCAGAAACATCTCCTCGCCGCCGACGTACGGCTCCACCGCTTTCAGCCGCTCCCCGATCGTGGCGCCAGGACCCGTCTCGACGAACGTGATGGTCCAGTCGTCGCTGTCGCGATTGATGTATTCGACGCTCCGTCCGCCCCGCGACCAGACGAAATCGTTGGAGACCGATTCGTCATATCGCAGGAAGTACTCCTTGATGACGTCGCCGCGATAGCCCAGGCACAGCACGAAGTCCTTGTGGCCGAAATGGGCATAGTACTTCATGAGGTGCCAGAGAATCGGCCGTGCGCCGATCTGGACCATCGGTTTCGGGACGTCGTCGACGTAGCCCCTCAGCCGCATCCCGGCTCCGCCGCAGAACAACACGACTTTCATGATCTCCCTCCGTGGTGCGCCCGCTCGGCACCGGTCTCTACCGGAACCCGCGGCCCTTCGTCGGTCGAGCTCCGCCGCAGCCGCGACAGGAACGTCCGATCCGAAACCGCCCCGGCATCATGGAGTTGCCGGTGTCCTTTCGGTCCGACGTTGGTACGGCGCGAGTTGCGAACGGAACCGAACGTCGGAACCGGGACACTAGCCGGCGTTGGCATGGGCGCTTCTCGACAATACCGTCATCACCATGATCCTCAGGTCGAAGACGATCGACCAATTGTCGATGTAGTACAGGTCGTGTTCGACGCGTTTTCGCATCTTCTCGATCGTGTCGGTTTCGCCCCGCAGACCGTTCACCTGCGCCCACCCGGTGATGCCCGGCTTCACGTTGTGGCGGCGCGACATCGCCCGGATCTGGGCCGCGTACATCTGGTTGTGCGCCACCGCATGCGGCCGAGGCCCGACCATCGACATGTCGCCCCGGAGCACGTTGAACAGCTGCGGAAGCTCGTCGACGCTGGTCTTGCGGATGATGCGTCCGATCCGTGTTATCCGCGGATCGTCCCGCTTCGCCTGTCGGAATTCGTCGCGCGATTCGTCGAAAGTCGTCATGCTGCGGAACTTGAGAACCCGGATCGGTTCGTTGTTGAACCCGTGCCGGGTCTGGCGAAACAGCACCGGGCCCCTCGAATCGAGCTTGATCAGCAGCGCCACGACCGCCAGCACCGGCGACAGCAGCACGATCAAGCCGAGCGCGACGGCGACGTCCATTCCCCGCTTGAGCGCCCGGTCGCGCAGCAGGCAGGGACCGCTGAAAAGCTCGAGGACCCTGAAGCGGCCGCAACTGGCGATGCGGCTGCGCCGCATGAAATCGTTCATTCCAATCGGCAGCAGCTGGATCCGCACCGGCAGTTCCGACAACGCCGAGACCGTGCGCGTCACCAGCGCCATGTCGTCGACGTCGAAGGCGATCAACACCGCGTCGATCCGCAACATCCGGCATTCGTCGCGGACGGCGGCGAGCCGGTCGCCGAATTCCTCCGCCCGCGCCGGTCGCCGGACCGCGCGTCCCATGTCGTAGCTCCGCACGACGTTCTCGTGCCGCGTCGACAACCGCTCCCGCGCACCCCAGCCGCGCGCCGCCCCCGGCATGATCAGAACGGCCGTGTTCGCCCGCCGCCAATTTCCGCGGCGGCGGGCGCGATCGATGACGCGCCAGAGGACCGCCCGGGTGGCGATCTGGGTGAGAACCGCGCAGACCAGTTGCGCCACGAAGGTCCCGCGCGAATACCCCTCGAGGTCGGCGACGATGTAGCCGAGCGCCAGCAGCAGCACGACGGCCGAGACGATCGCCGCCACGCCGCGCGAGCGGCTTTGCTCGTTCCATTCGGCACCCAGCAAGTCGTACTGATTGTCGGCCAGGCACAATGCGCCGTAGAGCACGCCCAGGGCGGCCGAAGCCCACGCATACGCGACCTTCTCGGGAATGACACCGTATGCCGTGAGGTTATAAATCACGAACGCTGCGTAGGTGGCGACGGAAATCGCCGCGACTTCGGCCGCCGCCGCGGTCGCCGCCCAGAACACCTGCGTGTCTCGTGCAGGCGCGAACGAGCCGGCGGCGGCATCCGAGCGAATGGCGGTGTCGGTGATCATCGTGTGCTCGAACTCGCCCGTCGCGCCGGGAACATGGAGGCTCGCTCTGTGAACGTGCGGATCCGGCGGCGGTTCGCGGTGGCGACGCGCGGCGGGCGCGTCGATGCCCGCATGCGCAACCGGTCGCGCATTCCGGTCACGCCGTTCGGTGCCGGCACGCCTTCGGCGACGGCGGCTCGCCCGGGCCGCACCGCGTCGGCGGGCGACACCGTTTCGGGACGGCCTTTCGACGGCGGTGAAACAAACCAGCGTGCGGGCGATTTTGACCAGCAGGCGGTCGCGGCATCGCTTGTCCGCCTGAACCGGAGCGACCACACGCCCGATATGGATGCGACCGAAACGGACGCCCGAATGCCGGCCGTGATACCGCCCGCCGCAGACGCTTCGGTCGGCCGACAGAGGCGGATGCGATCATGATCCCGCTTGGCGTGCTGCTCCTGCTGGTTCCGACGGTCGCGACCCTGGCGGCTGTCGTCGTCATCTCCGTGCAGATCGGCGCGTCTCTCCGGCGGCCGAAGACCGTCGATGCCGCGAAGCGCGATCCGAGGGTCGCGGTCGTCGTGCCGGCGCACGACGAAAGCCGGGCAATCACCCGCACCGTCGAGACCATCGTAACGCAAATGCCGCCGGGCGGGCGCCTGCTGGTCGTTGCCGACAACTGCACCGACAATACCGCCGATCTGGCCGCGGCCGCCGGCGCCGAGGTCGTCGTCCGGCGAGACGCCCGGCGTATCGGCAAAGGCTATGCGCTCGATCACGGCACGCGGGCCCTGCGTTCCGACCCGCCCGACGTGGTCGTCTTCATCGACGCAGATTGCCGGGTCGAAGCGAATGCGCTCGGGACTCTCGCCGAACGCTGCGCCATGACCGGGCATCCCGTCCAGGCGCGGTACGCCATGCTGTCGCCGCCTTCGGCCGGTCCGATCGACCGGCTGTCGCGATTCGCCTGGCTGGTCAAGAACGACATGCGCCCGTCGGGCGCGGCCAACATGGGTTGGCCGTGTCAACTGATGGGCACCGGCATGGCGCTGCCGTGGGACCTCGTTTGCCGGGTGGACCTGGCGAACGGACATCTCGCCGAAGACCAGAAGCTCGGCGCCGATCTGGCGCTCGTCGGCCGAGCCCCGATCTTCTGCCGGGAGGCGCTGGTGACGAGTCGTTTTCCGGTCGGCCGGGATGGACGACGGACCCAACGGACACGATGGGAGCACGGGCACCTTGCGGTCATGCAGGCGTATATTCCGCCCTTGATCGCCGCCGCGGTCCGGACGAGGAGCCCGGCACTGCTGGCGTTTGCGCTCGACCTGTGCGTGCCGCCGTTGTCGCTTCTCGCCCTCCTGCTGGCGTCGACCGAACTGCTGAACCTGTTGCTGCTGGTGACGACCGGCGCCGGCGGGCTCTTCTGGATCTCGTCGATTTCGATCGCGCTGCTGACCGGATCGCTCGCGCTGGCGTGGCGGCGCGGCGGGCGCGCGGTGGTTTCGCTGCGCGACCTGTGCATGACCCCGGCCTATTGCTTCGGCAGGATCCCGTCGCTCCTGCGTTTCTTCGTCCGCCGCCAGGTCGAATGGATCCGGACCGACCGGCTGTAGCCGCGGCAGCAGCGGCTCCGCTCGGCGGCTCGAAGATCGGGCCAACTGCGGAGGACGACTCGCCGCCGCCCTACAGCCATTGCGCCGTTCCGCCGCCCTGATGGGAGGTGAGGATCGCTCGGGTCCGGGCGTCACAGCCGAGCTCGCCGACGCCGTCGATCGACAGCAGGGCGGCGAGCCGGGTGCGGGCGCGATTGATGCGGCTCTTGATCGTCCCGGTCGTCGTGTGGCAGATCGCGGCCGTGTCCTCGTAGGAAAACCCGGCGGCCCCGACCAGCAACAGCGCCTCGCGTTGTTCGAACGGCAGCTTGGCGAGCGCGGCGCGAAATTCCTGCAGCTCGATCCGGCTTTCCTGTTCCGGAGCCGACAGCAACCGGCCGACGTAGCTTCCCTCCACGTCCTCGACCTCCTTGCTGCGTTTGCGGGCCTCGGACAGGAAGCAGTTTCGCAGAATCGTCGCCAGCCACGCGTTCAGGTTCGTGCCGGGTCGGAACGAGTCGATGTGGGTGATGGCACGCACCAGCGTCTCCTGCACCAGATCATCCGCCCGGTCGATGTTGCCGCACAACGAGACCGCGAAGGCGCGCAGCCCCGGCACCATCGCAAGTATCGCCTGCTGCATCGACGGCGACAGCGGACTGCGTTGCTGGTCCGTATTCCGGTCGGACGCGGTCATCACCAATCTCCTGTGCGAACGGATTACGCTGGACAACCCGGCGCCCCGGGGGCGGACGCGACCGCCGGAGTCACGACAAGGAGGCGCCGTTCCGCCGCCCCGCGGGATCAACGCCGACGGTACCGTCGCCGACTTTCCACGGCGTTGCGATTGTCCTTCCGCGACATGGCGCCGGCGGGGTCGGTCACGCGGGTTACCCCCATCGACCGGCCGTCGTCCTTCCGTGGTAGCCCCGAGGAGGCCCTTGCGGGAGACGGGAGAAACGCGCCTGATGCGCAGCGCCGGCGAACGACCACGGCCACACGTCACGTTCACACGAGATCGGTCGCCCGGTCCGCGTTTCATCTCGGGATGTTGGGACTCTGCATGCGGCGACGCCAGAGACATCGGCCCTCCGTCCTCCTGGGTTCGGCATCGGCAGGTGGCACGATCGCCGCCGTCCGCCACTTGGCCGCGAACGGGATCGACGTGAACGTCATCAACAGCCGGCCCCTGGGCGCCGCCGCGTGGTCACGCTTCGCGACCCACACCTACGCGGCACCGGACGAGACCGAGAACGCCCTGTTTCTCGATCGCCTGCTCGCCATCGGCAAATCGGATCCGGGCCAGGTCCTGCTGCCGACCTCGGACGAAACGGCATGGCTCTACACCGTCAACGCTCCGTTGCTGCATCGGCACTTCCGCCTGTACCAGCCGGAAGCCGCGACGGTCCGCCGGGTGCTCGACAAGGTTCTGTTCGCCGACGCCGCGCGCCAGGCCGGATTGAGCGTCCTGCCGAGTTGGGATCCGCAGAACCTCGCGGAACTCGCCGCGCTCGCCCCCGCGCTCCCCTACCCGGTTCTCATCAAACCGCGAACCCATGTCCATCGGATCCGGAACGACAAGGGCGTGGTCGTCCACTCGCCCGAACAGCTGCTGGCGGAATATCCGAAATACATCGCCCGTGAACGATATCGTCCGACCGACGCGCCGACCTCGGCCCATGCAAGCCGCCCCGTCATCCAGCGGTTCGTGCGCGTCGGCAGCGAGGGGGTGTTGTCGATCACCGGTTTCGTCGACCGCAGCGGCGACCTGTTCGTGTCACGGCGCTCAACCAAGGTGTTCCAGCGGTCGTACCCGGTCGGTGTCGGCGTCTGCTACGAATCACGGCCGGGCGATCCCGGACTGTCGTCCGCCGTCCACCGCCTCTGCGGCGAGCTGCGACATTTCGGAATCTTCGAGGTCGAGTTCGTCTGGTCCGATGGACGTTGGGCCGCCATCGACTTCAATCCACGGATGTTCAATCAAATGGGCATGGATCTGCGGCGCGGCATGCCGCTGCCACTGCTGGCCTACCTCGACGCC
>JAVBUK010000010.1:0-2540 GCA_031555345.1 Xanthobacteraceae bacterium
GCACCCTCGACGCGGCCCATGCGCTGATGTCGCACGGCGTGCATCGCTACCCCGGCAAGAAGAAACTCGACCTGCGCGACGAGGAGAAGCGCGAGCGGGACCGTCGGGCCCACGAGGAACACGTCTTCAACGACCTGTGGCGCACGGTTCCGACCGCACCGCGGCGGGCGCCGGCCGAACTGACGTTGGAACACCGCCGCGAAATGCTCGGGCTGCCGCAGGACAACATCCTGTATTTCCTGGAGAAGGCCGCACCGCGCCTGCGGCCGTGGCAACGGGAACTGCTGCGGATCGTACGGCACGTCGCCCAGTACTTCTATCCGCAATCGCAGACCAAGGTCATGAACGAGGGCACCGCGACCTACGTGCATTACCGCATCATGACCCGGTTGCGCGAACGGGGCGCGATCAGCGACGGCAGTTTCCTCGAGTTCCTGAAGTCGCACACCAACGTGGTGTTCCAGCCGGGCTACGACGACCCGCGATTTTCGGGGCTGAACCCGTACGCGCTCGGCTTCGCCATGATGCAGGACCTGGAGCGGATCGTCACCAACCCCGACGACGAGGACCTGGCGTGGTTCCCCGAGATCGCCGGCACCGGCGACGTGATGACGGTGCTGCGCGACGTCTGGGCCAACTACCGCGACGAAAGCTTCATCGGCCAGTATCTCAGCCCGCACCTGATGCGCCGGCTGCGCCTGTTCTGGGTGCGGGACGATCCGTCCGACAGCGAAGGCGCCAGAGTGGCGGCGATTCACGACGAACGCGGCTACCAGCGCATGCGCCGGCAACTGGCCCGGCAGTACGACGTCGGCTGGATCGATCCCAACATCGAGGTGATCGACGTCGATCTGGCCGGAGACCGCCGGCTGGTGCTGCAGCACAGGGTGGTGAACGGGATGCTGCTCGACGAGGCCGAGACCCGGCGGGTGCTGCGGCATCTCGCCGACCTGTGGAGCTACGACGTGCTGCTGCGCGAGGTCGATCCGTCGAACAAGGTGCTCAGGGAACACGCGATCAGCCCGCCGGCCCTGGCGCCGGCCGACGGCGGCTGAACACCCCGGCGGCGCCGGTCGCCGGCGACGCATTCACCGCGAGCGGTCCGGGGACGGCGACGCGCTCTGCGCCGCCGGTTCCAGTTCCGCGGCCGCCGACGGAGGACACGGGAACGTCTGGCGGAACGACTTGATGACCGCGATCGCCGCACTTTCCCCCCGCTCGTCCGGGTGGGCGTTGGCGTAGACCACGAAGGCGCGGATGAGATCGCCGAGCCTGGTCTGATCGGACGGACAGGCGCCGAACACGGCACGGCCGTCGGTATCCCTCAACACGCTGATGTCCTGCATCGCCTGCATGTACCCCAGGCACAACAGACCAGCCTCGAGCGGCACACTGGTCCGGCGTTTGAGCTTTTCGATGCTCCGCTGAACCGGACCGCAGGCCGCCGCCAGGCTGCGGGCGTCGTCGATGCGGCCGGTCATCTGCGCCGCCGCGCCCGAGGACGACAGGATCAGCGCCAGCAGAATGGAAAGCCGTCTCATGATGGTGTTCCGCGTGTTTCGTTGATGGCCATGACCACACCTTCGACCACATCTTCGCGTTCTCGGCGGCATCGGTGTTTCGACTCGCTCCAATGCGGCACACCGGAACGCCCTACCCGAAATGGCCGGCCCGCTGGTCGCGCGCACGATCCGCATGAGTCGGGAACCGTTACCCGATTCTCGGGAACATGCACGCGTTACAGATCAACGCGGCGGGGATCATGTCGTTGCCGGTGCGGCTCCCATGCCGTCGACCCGATCCCGGCGTGATCGGCGGCCGGCACCGTGGTCGGCGCACGCCCGCCAGGGCGGCCAACGCCACGCCGGTTTCCCCCGGAAGGAATCCGTGTATAGAACGCGCAACCCTGACCCAGTGTGCGGTTGGCCGGCCGTGCCGCGGCGTTTCGGCTTGACGCCGTGCCGGCATTGCCACGGGATTACCTCCGACGCCACCTCACCTTCGAGCGCCTCATGACCAATTCCTGTTCCTGTCTTGACGGCACCGCCGCCTTCGGATCGTCTGCCGCGCTCCGGACCGCCTGCCTCGACCTGCCGCGCGCCGACGAAACTGCCGCTGCGGCAACCGCCGCCCGCGACCGCGAGCTCACCAAGCCCCCGGGCAGTCTCGGACGTCTGGAGGGGATCGTGAGCTGGCTCGCGCGATGGCAGCACCGGACCCGACCGCGGCTCGACCGGGTCGACGTGCTGGTGTTCGCCGGAAACCATGGCGTGGCGAAGCGCGGCGTTTCCGCCTTCCCGGCCGAGGTGACGGTCCAGATGGTCGCGAACTACGCCACCGGCGGCGCGGCCATCAACCAGCTCGCCGCTCAGGCCGGTGCCAACCTGCGGGTCGTCCCGCTCGAGCTCGACCGTCCGACCGAGGACTTCACCGAGTCCCCGGCCATGGACGAGCCTTCGTTCCTCGCTGCTGTCGATGCCGGCTACCGGGCGGTCGCGCCCGAGGCCGATCTGGTCTGTCTCGGCGAAATGGGAATCGGC
>JAVBUK010000024.1:0-2744 GCA_031555345.1 Xanthobacteraceae bacterium
GGGGCTCGGTGCGGTTTTCGGGCCTTGGCCGGCGGTCACCGTGTCCCGCCGTGCTCTGGTGTACGGCACCAAGGTGTTTCACGGCGTGCCGAACGGAGCGATTTTCGTCCTCGGGTCGCAGCAGCGCCGCGGCGGTTCGGGCGCGGCGCCGCGCTCGAATGCCGGATAGGGGTCTCCATGCGCATCACTGAAACGTCTGCGGCGGACGAGGGGGCTTGCGCGCCGCAGGACGGCGCGGCGGCCCGCGACCTGAACGATCGTCTGGTCGATCGGCTGCGGCGGTATGCCGACCTCGCCGTCGCGGTGAGCGGCGGCATCGACAGCATGACGCTCGCCTTCATCGCCCACCGTTTCGCGCGCCATCCGGTGGCGATGGTCCATGCGGTTTCTCCCGCCGTGCCGGCGGAGGCCACCCGGCGGATCGAACACTACGCGGCGCGCGAAGGATGGCGGTTGTCGCTGGTCGATGCCGGCGAGTTCGCCGACCCATCCTATCGCGCCAATCCGGTCGACCGCTGCTATTTCTGCAAGTCGCGGCTCTACGACCGTATTCGCGACCGGTTCCACGGTACGGTCGCGTCGGGGACCAATCGCGACGACCTCGGCGATTTTCGTCCGGGCCTGAAGGCGGCGGAGGAACGGCGGGTCGTCCACCCGTTCGTCGAAGCCGGCATCGGCAAGGCCGGCATTCGACGATTGGCCCGCTGGCACGGCCTGACCGACATCGCCGAGCTTCCGGCGCAACCTTGTCTGGCGAGCCGCGTCGAGACCGGCATTCGGATCGACGCCGCCGATCTCGCGTTCGTCGACGTGGTCGAGCGGCACATCCGGGAGCATGTCGCCGCGACCGCGAGCGTGCGGTGCCGCCTCACCCGGCAGGGGGTCGTGGTGGAGCTCGGGGGCGAAGGCGCGGGCGATCCGGACGCGGTCGCCGAACTCGCCGCATCGCTGTGCGAGGCGGCGGGGCGGGTGTTCGTCGGCACCAGGCCGTATCGCCGGGGATCGGCGTTTATCGGGACGAGCGAGCGGTCTGATGATGTTGCCGGATGGAATTAGTCGCGACGTCCTGTTCGATCTGGACCGGAACGCGCGGATCGGCCTGCCGGAAACCGTTTTCTGCGAAGGCAAGCCGGCGGAGACGCTGGTCGCGCTGCTGCGGACGTTCGCGCGGGGAAGCGGGCACCCGGTTCTGTTCACCCGCCTTGCGGCCGATGTGTTCGCCGCGCTGCCGGCGGAGGTTCGCGGCGGGGTGGATTACCACGCCGTTTCGCGCACCGCCTGGGGGGACACGCTGCGGCAACGCGACTGCGGGCGGGTCGCCGTCGTCTCCGCTGGCACGTCGGACGGCGCGGTGGCCTGGGAGGCGGCCCGCACGCTGACCTATCTGGGGATCGGGCACAGTCTGTTCGAGGACTGCGGCGTCGCCGGCCTGTGGCGGCTGCTGGAGCGGATGGCCCGGATCGACGACCACGATGTCATCATCGCCGTGGCCGGCATGGATGCCGCGCTGGTCTCCGTGCTCGGCGGCCTCACCTCCAAGCCGCTGCTGGCGGTGCCGACCTCGGTCGGCTACGGAACGGCGCGGAACGGAGAAACCGCGCTGCACGGCATGCTGGCCAGCTGCGCGCCGGGTGTCAGCGTCTTCAACATCGACAACGGTTATGGTGCGGCCTGCGCGGCCGCGCGGATCCTGGGGTCGCGACGCCGCTGAATCGAAAGCGGTATGCCGCCAAAGCGGCAACCCGTCTCCGCCGCGCGTGAACACCGGATCCCGGCGTCTTGCCGCGCGTGCGCCCCAGGCGCGCCAGCGTGCGCGTGCGAGGTGGCGGCGGATCGGCGCGCGCCGACGGGCCTGACCGGCACGTCCATATACTGAACGCAATACTTGTTGCCTCGCGGCAACGGCCGAATGTTTTCGGCCGCACAACATCTCGAATGCACCAAAAGGCAGCAACTGCCGATTGTTTCCGCTTGAGCGCGCGCTGTCTCGCGACAGTATTGCAGCCGCCGTGTGCGGCGGGATCGCCGGGCCCGGCCAACCACCGGATGGGCGAGCGCGCGAAGCGCGAGCGGAACGCAACAGCAGGGGGTGACGATCATGAAAAAAGATATTCCGGCGGCGTTGGCGATCGCCGCATTCTGGATCACCGGCGCCGCGGCGGCGGATCTTCCCGCCAAGGTTCTCCCGGCGCCCGCGGTCGCAAACCCGTGGGACGTGGCCTTCGGGGCCGCGGTCGTGTCGGACTACAATTTCCGCGGCATCACCCAGTCGAACCACAAGCCCTCGGTCTGGGCCTATTTCGAGCCGCGCTACAACTTCAGCGACTCGTTGCAGGGCTACATCGGCCTGTCCGCCGAGAGCATTTCGTTCCCGAACCGCGCCGCCGCCGAGATCGACGGCTACATCGGCCTCCGGCCGACGTTCGGCAAGCTGTCGACCGACGTCGGGTTCTGGTACTATTGGTATCCGGGCGGCGCCTGCGTCAATGCCAACAACGGTGGCGCTTTCGGCGCCGATTGCGTCGCCAACGCCGACCCGATGACGCTCGGCCTTCCGATCAACGGCAACGTGATCAAGAAGGACATGAGCTTCTACGAAGTCTACGCCAAGGCCTCCTACGCGTTCACCGACGCGCTGTCGGCCGGCGCCAGCGTCTTCTGGTCGCCGTCCGTGCTCAATTCGGGCGCCGACGGCACCTATCTGCTCGGCACCGCCAAGTATGTCGGCACGGCGTTTCCCAACG
>JAVBUK010000500.1:0-4241 GCA_031555345.1 Xanthobacteraceae bacterium
CGAGGTGACGACGCCCATGCCGGTGACGACGACGACCGGTCGACCGGCTTTGTCGCGCAATTGAGCCATAGCCTCGTCCTCCCGCGATTTTCAGCGCACGGCTTCGACCAGCGCCAGGCCTTCACCGCGCCAGTGCCCGACGGCCGTCACGATCGCGTGGCTGACGGGGCCATCGAACGGCTTTTCGAACGCCGCGCCGGCGCACGAAGGGAACAGGCGGGCGCGATTGACCGCCAGCGCCGCCAGGGCGATGTTCATGACCACCTGGGGCTCGAAGCCGTGACCGAACAGGCTTGCGGTCGCGCGCACGGGCAGGTCCGCATGCGCGGCCAGAAAGGCGTGTTCTTCGCTCGTCGCCGGCTCGCTGCCGCAGGCGCCCGAGATGATCGCAGCGCCGGACGAAGGCAGCCGCGGCGCGATGTCGTCCCACAAGCCGGCGAGGACCCGGGTGGTCGCGCCCGCGGTGCGGCGTGACGATCGGTCGCTGACGACGGCCGACAGGCGCGCCACCGGCTTGGCGCCGCGCTTCTCGGCATGCGTCCGGCTTTCGAGGACCAAAAACGCCCCGAGCGATGCGATCGCAAAGGCGCCATGCGGCCCGCGGTCCCACACCGGAGCGAATTCGCCCTTGAGATTGTACCCGCCGCACTCGTAGAGCATCAGCTGGTCCTTGCGCTCGCCGTTGTGGGCGCCGCCGACCAGGGCGATGTCGCTTTGTCCTGCCGCAATCCGCGCCAGGCTGATGCGCACCGCATCGGTACCGGCCGATTCCTCGCCCATGAAGGTCCGCGAGGAGCCGGTCACCCCGTGGACGATGGAGATGTTGCCGGCAAGCAAGTTGGAAAGCTGGGCCAGAAACAGGGTCGGCCGCAGATCGCTCATCAGCCGTTCGTTCAGGAACAGGTCGTGGTCGGGCGCCTTGGGTAGGCCGTCTAGGATCGCGCAGTCGACCGCGAAGTCACGCTCGCCGCCGCCGGCGGCGACGATCATGTCCATCCGGCCGAGCAGATCCTTGTCGCCCTTGCAGCCGGCGGATTCGAGCGCGAGGCCGGCCGCGTAGGTGCCGATGCGCTGCCACGCCTCCATCTGGCGCTGATCGCCCTTTTTCGGAATCTGCGCGTCGAAATCCACCGGGGCGAGGGGATGCACGACGCAAGGCGCGAACGTCGTCGTGTCGACGACCGGCTTTGCTGCTTCGAGGCCCTGCCAGTGCGCGTCCGGACCTTCGCCAAGACTGGAAACGATACCGATCCCGGTGATCCAGGTCTCGCGAGGGGCGTCAGCCATGGCCCAGCCTTTCCATCGGAAACCCTATTCTCCTGGCGGTTTCCCGCATTCCGCGGTGAAGGTCGGCATTGGGAAACGGCAGGACCCGCAGTGTGATTTCCGCGTCGCAGACCTGCTTGCCCTTGACCGCGGCCGACGCTTCGACCACGGCAAAACCGGAGCCCTCGTGCACCAGCCGGGCCTTCAGCGACAGTGTCTGACCGGGCAGCACGAAGGAGCGCAGTTTCGCGGTCTTGACCGCAGCCAGCAGCGGCATGCGCTCGAACCGGGTCGTGCCGATCACCAGCCAGCCGCTGGTTTGCGCCATCGCCTCGATGAGCAGCACGCCAGGCATGAGGGGATGGCCGGGAAAATGCCCCTCAAATATGGTGCTGACCGCTGGGACCTCGGCTTCAGTCCGGATCGTCCGGGCTTCGAGGTCGATATCGGCAATACGATCGATGAGTTGGAAGTACTCGATCCGCATGAGAAAAGAGGACCTGCTCAGGCCCCCTTCGCGGAAACGAGATCATCGATCCTGGCGCAAAGGTTCTGGAGGACGAAGTATTGTTCGGTGGTCGCTTTGCCGTCGTTGACCTCTTGGGTCCACTGCTCAAGCGGCAGTTTGATCCCGAAGGCCTTGTCGATCGCAAAGGCGATATCGAGGAAATCGAGGCTGTCGATCCCCAAATCGTCGATCGCGTGACTTTCCGGCTTGATGGTGTCGCGCGGAATATCGCAGGTCTCGGCGATGATATTGGCCACGGTGTCGAAGGTTGTGGACATCGTTAACTCTCTGAATACTCGTGTTTTTTCAGGCGCGCGGTGCCGCGCACATCCCCCGAACGGACCTTTCGGTCCGCAAATGGCGATCAAGCCGCCGACCTATAGCCAACGGGGCACGGGAGCGCAATGCCGCGGTCGGGACTGCCACTGTTGTCCCCGTCTCAGTGCGCCATCCTGGGGCCTTCTTCCATGATGACGCTACCTTTGGCATCAATCGAAAATCAATACAACGTAGACAGGCGTTCCGTCCTTTTTTGCCATGAAGGTGCGGGTGAGCGGGCACGATAATACCCGTCGGGGTCGTGCTGGCCGCGGCCCGGCTGTTTGTTCGGAGTGGCCGTTTGGTGGGTGGACGGGTGAAGGACGTCAGCCTTGCGCTGCCCGCCGACGGGCCTTTCGGGTGGCGGATCGTTTTCGGTCGTTTGTCGCACGGACCGCAGGGACAGAAGAGGTCCGGTCGCGGCCGGCCACGGTTGGCCGCACGAGTGTGGTGGATTTGACGTTCCGATCACACTTGCGTCGCGCGCTTCGTCGGAACGTCAAATCCAAAACCACACCAGCATCTTGGAGTTGCTCGTGTCGCTTCGGTTCCGTCGTTGGTTCGGAGCGGGCTGCAACGGAACCGAACGTCGGACCGGGACACTAGCGTTCGGGCGCCGGCAGCGCGACGGGCGTGCAGTTGTGGCGTCCACTCAACACGCAATCCTGGGCTTTGCGCATCTGCGCGAGCGTGTCGGCGAGCCACAGGCCACAACAGATCAAAACCACGACCACCGCGAGGGAGGCGAGGTTGGTCTTGGCGCGGTGGCGGAAATCGTCGCGGTCTTGGTCGCTGGTGTCTGCCTCGGCCTCGCTCGCGGAGCGTGGCGGCGCCGCGGGATGAGGCGAGTGGATCCGGCCCGACGACCGGCGCGGCCTGAACGGGATCACCCTGCAGGGGAGCTCGGGCGATGACGGGGACATCAATTCACGCTCACGCTTCGCGCTTGTCCCGGCCGAAGCACGTCGTCTGTTCGGTCGAGCGGATACTACGTGCCGCGCGCGACCCTTACCAGTATTTTTTCGGATCCGGGTGCCTCGGCGCAATTCTTCCGTGTGGCGGATGACGCTCGATGAACGACGGCGATGCAACCGAGGGAGACGAAGTGGCGCGTGCGGGGTCGTTGCCGGCCGTACCAACTCCGGCTGATCCGAGCCCGGGATCGGTCGGCGTTCCCACGCTCGCTCGGCGCCCGGGCGAAGCGCGCATCTGCCGTGATCAAACAGGCAAAAAAAGCGGGCGATCCCGAAAGACCGCCCGCTGGTTTCGCGACATCGCACACCCCCGTGGAACGACGCCGCGCACCGCTTTGTGGAGTTGCCGACCAAGGCTCCTGCCACTGACGAAAAGCTAGTGTCGATCGGGTTCTCGTTGCGTTGATCTAGATCATTTTTCGCCGACGAAAGTGGCCGTCGTGCCTGTGCGCTGTTCCGGAGGGGCGTTGCGCATGCAAGTCGATCCGCCCGCCGCGCCGTGTGTTCATTCGCCCCAGTTGATCGTGCCGGCTTCCCATTTCGTCTTGATCTTGGCAGTTTTGCGTACGAACTCGTCGATGGCGGCGGCCGGCTTTTTGTTCGGGTTGGCCTTGCAGTAGGTCATCACCATGTTGACGATCTTGGTCTCGTCGAGTGCGCTCATATCGACGTGCCGGCTCTGCTCTTCGAGCAGCGAAATGTTGGCGGCGCTGACGTAGCCCTGAACCCACGAGAAAAGCATCAGGTTGACGGGATTGCTCAAACCTTCACCGGGCCTGAGATCGCCGGCAAGCCGACCGCAGTTGGACGTGCCGATCCCTTGCGTGACCAATGGCTCCGCCCAACCGTATGGCGTGTTGACGAGTGCGATTACGGTGGTCGCGAACGCCAGACGGATGACTCTCGACATCATTCCAACCTCCATTCCCATGCCTCCCTGGGGTCGCGCGATCCTGCCACATCGCGCGTCCGGATGAAGCCGAAACCTGGAATACCGCGCATCCGACCGTGGCCCCGTCTTGCATGGCGAGTACGAAGTCGTCGGAAGCGGGGCCGGACGGGGAGGCTTCGACCGGACCTGCCGGTCACCGCGCGCCGGCGACGCCGGTGCTGCGGGCGGACTGGTGTGGCGGATTTGACGTTCCGACCACCCTTGCGTCGCGCTCTTCATCGGA
>JAVBUK010000333.1:0-5952 GCA_031555345.1 Xanthobacteraceae bacterium
GCCGATCTCCTTGCCGACGGCCCAGGGCGACATTCGATTGAGGTCGATGACCCGGTCGGGGTTCTTCGCCAGATAGTAGGCCAGCAAAGGCCCCTTGGGGCTTTCCAGAATCAGGTCGCGCACGTCGTTGCGGATCTGCAGGTCGCCAGCCGTCGCCATGACGTCGTCGAAATCGGGGATCCGGTCCTTGACCCCGTCGAGACGCCCGTTGTAGCCGACCTCCCGCTCGCGTTGCCTGGCGATCGCCTGGCGCATCGCTTCCGCCTGTGCGACACGCCGGCTTTCCTCCCGAATCGCCCGCTGGATCTGGAATTCGCGCATTGCGCGATCATAGGCCACGTGGTCGTTCGGGAAGTCCTGTTCGCGCGGCTCGATCAGGTCGTCGTCGGAGGCATGGGCCGGCGTCGACGCCGGCCGCCCGCGCCGCAACGCGTCGTTCTCGCGCTCGAGGGCGCGGACACGATCCTCGAGACGCGCCGATCCCGGCTTTCGCTCGGGACTGTCTGCGGCGTTCTCGCCGGATTCGTCCTCGCGCTCCCGGCCGGCATCCGCCTCGTCGCACTCCAGCTCGCTGCTCTCGACGTCGGTGAGCGTGACATAGGTCTCCTCGCACCCCGGCGCATCGGCCGGCGTGAACGTCGTTTCGTCTTCGACCGGCGCTGTCGCCGGCCTGTCGATCGTGTCCATGATTGTCCTCGCGAGAAATGCCCGCTCCCGCGGGCGGCTGGTCGTCGCCGGCGCCGACCGGCGGCCGGCACGATCCGGGGAATGCGTGGCCGTCGTGACCGAATGCAAACGGCGCCGATCACCCCGTCAGGCGCCGGATTCGCGGTGCGGCTGCGCGAGGACGGCGACGATCTCCGCCACGGTCGCCTGGAGCTGCGCAATGCTGCGGGCGAACTGCTGCGTCACCACATCCGGCAGCCTGCCGTCTTCACCCGACCGCGCGGCGGCGATGCGCAGCTCGAGCGCCCGAATGTCGCGTTCGATCGCCTTGGTCTCGTCCTCGAGCCGCGCGGTCTGCACCGCGGCCTGGGCCTCGGCGAGCTCGGCCTCGACAGCGGCGACTTGAACCGGAGTGATCGGCGGCACCGGCGGCCCCGGCCATCCGCCGGGCGGCACCGGTGGCCTTGCGGGCGGCGGCGCTGGCGACGGTCGGCGCTCGGCGCCGGCCCGCTCGGTCTCGATCATCGCCCGCACCGGCGGCGGCAGCACCGCCTGCAGGCGCTCGGCGATTTCCGACGCCATCGGCCAGTCCTGCGCCTTGGCATAGAGATCGAGAATGACCGGCGCGATCCCCGGCACCGCACGGATCAATTGCGTCATCCCGTCCCTGGCTTCCTCACGACGGGTCGAATAGGACGGTCCGGTATCGAAGGCGATCTGGTAGGAGCCGATCGTCACGTCGTTTTCGCAGGCGTCTCCGGTGTCGAGATCCGGGGAAACATGGTCCTGCTTGGTGCCTTGCGGATCGAGGTCGATCGATGCGCCTTCACCGCGCGGCCCATCGTCCGGTGCGCCCGGTTCTTCCCCGCCGCCATCGGCCGGCGGCATTCGCGCCCGGTCGGCGTCGAAGATCACCCCGATATCCTCCGGTTCGTCGGGCTCTGGCGCCAGACCGCCGGAAACCAGCGCCCGATTGATGGTGACGGTGGCGACGTCGCCCTTCTCGTCCTGGATCTGCACCATCCGTTCGGTGTCGTAGACGTGCGGGATCAGCCCCAGGATGACCGCGCCGGTGTGGGCGACGGCGAGCGCGAAATTCTCGACATAGACCACGTTGCCGACGTCGCTCTGCGATTCGCGGACCCGGATCGCGACGCCGCTGGTCTCGTTCGACCGGCTGCCCAGCGCCGAATTGTAGATGCCGGTCACGCTCTGCTTGTCCCGGGCCGACATCGCGACCGCCTCCGAAAGCCCGGGCGAGGTCGACGGCGGACCGATCCGCTGCGGCATGACGTTGCCGTTGGCCGGATCCGGCGTGTATTCGAGATACGGCCAGTTCTCCTCGTTCGCGGTCTCCCACGCGTCGCGGTATTCCTCGAAGTTCTTCGCGGTGCCGAGCCACGGCGATTTCGGCGCCAGGCCGTAGAGCTCGGCCTGCTGCGAGCGCGCATAGTTGTACAGGCGCGCCGGGTCCTTGATGAAGCGCACGACGCCGTGCTGCACCTTGCGCCGGCCGATGCGCACCTCCTCGCCGGCGACCCGCACGATCGGGATGTGGCGCCCCGGCCATTCCTCCGGCGGCTCGAGCACATGGCCGAGGGTGATGAGCGAGCGAAACACCCTGAAGCCTTCGCGCTCGCGGATCTCGGCGCCCTCGGCGGCGCATTTCTTCTCGGCGCCGACCGGCGCGTTGGTGAGATCGTGGATCGCGCCGTTCGGGTGGATCGCGAGCCGCCGCGTGGCCGGCCGCTTTTCCCAGTACTCGGCGACCCGTACCGTGTCGGCGCCGCACCAGAACTGGGTGTAGCGCTGGTCGTAGCCGGAAAAATCCTCCACCGGGATGTCGGGATACTTGCGCCTGAACTTGGCCCGGCTCAGGTCGACCGGAACGATGCACCAGGTCGCGTCCTCGCGCGTCGGCAGGATCGAATCCGGATCCCACAGAACCGACACGCCGTCTTCGACGTGGACGATGCGGATTTCCTGGTTGAAGGTGGTCTCCTGCGCGTATTCGGTGGTGATCCGCCAATGGCCGACGCCGCAGGCGACCTGCGAATCGGCGGCCAGCGCATACGCGGCCCGGGCGTTGCTGCGGCCCTCGATGTAGCGGATCATGCCGGACAGGACCCGGGCCACGTCGGCGTCGGCCTGCGCGTCGATCGGAACGACCTTGATCGACGGCCGCATCAGACGGATGTCGCCGGTGATCCGCCGCACGAACTGTGGCACGTCGTTGATCGTCAGGATCGGCCGACGTTGCTTTTCCCGCCGTTGCCTGGCCTCGAGCGGCCAATGATCGCCGGCGCGGAACTCGAGATCCTCGTAGGCTTCGCCGATGTTGTCGCGTTCCTTCGCGAAGGCATCGCGCGCGCGCTCGATCGCCTCGCGGAGGAATTCGTCGAGGTCGTCGACCTGCCTGGCCGGCTCGGTCTGCGCATCGTCACGCGGATCGAGCAGGCCGAAGACGCGGCGGCGTCCGGGTTTGTTCGCTTCGGCAGCCATCGTTGGTGTTCCGTGTTGTCGACCCGATCGCCGGGCCTGCGGCTCGGCACGGGCCGCACGCAGCTTCCGCGCCGCCTCGGGGTTGCGGCCCGGCGGCGCGCCGTCACGCGCTCATCCAGCCGGCGGTCCCGCCGGAACGGCGCGGCCGGCGCCTGACCGGCTGCACGATCGCGAACCGCCGCATCATCACCCCGATGCGGGTGGCCGACATCAGGTCGTCGCGTTCCTTGACGATCAGTCCGTTCTTGCGATGGTAGTTGCGCTTTTCGGCGAACCAGGCGGCACAGGTCGCGAACACCTTGAGACGACCGGTCCGCATGCGGTCGAGCATTTCCGATACGCCCGCCTCGGTGCCGAATCCGCCTTCCTCGTGGGTGGCGTGGTCGGGGTGCATGCTCAGACCCTGGGCGCGGTACTGCCCGGCGAGCGCGTTGCCGGAGCCCTTGTCGTGCTGCAGACCGTCGTGCGGCCAGGCGCAGGGAATCCACGCGCCCCACGGCCGGATTGCCGCCGCATGCACGATCGGCGTCGCCTTGGCCTCGACGTACTCGGCCGTCACATAGATGGTGTCGGCATCGCGGTCCCACGCCAGCGCCACCGCCGCGAACGGATGCTCGAAGCCGAAATCGAGGCCGTTGATGCGCGGCCAGTGGTCGGCGACAGCGACCGGCGCACAGGCGATGGAGTCGTCGGCGACCGGGAACACCAGCCCGGACCCCAGCGCCGGCAGGCCGCGCGTCCGCGCATCGCGCTCGTGCTCCGGGTACTTTTCGGTGATCGCCGCTCGCTGCACCGGCGTGTAGTGCGCGGCGTCGTCGAGCGTCATGATGGTGACGTGGCGGGTCATGGCTGCGGCTCTTCGCGCTGTCTCGGCCCGAAAACCGAAGGGATTCGACCGACGCCCGCCGCAATCGTTCGCCGGGGGCGTCCCGCGGCGATTGCATCGCCGGTGTGACATCGCCGGTGTGACATCGCCGGCGTGACATCGCCGGCGTCGCCGACGCCCCATCGTCCGGATGACGACGGAGGCACCACCGCAGGCCGTGCCGAACTTCCGGCAGCCTCCGGACGGCGGGTGATCCGCCGTCCACTTCATGACGGTTCAGAGATAGCACCGAACCCGGGCCCGGTCACGCGGCACGACGGTGTTATGCCGCATCTCCACACGTATCCCCCGCCCTCGGTGTTCGGCGCGCGATTCACGGCGAGCGAAATCGCCGCGCAACGACCGAGAAGGGGCTGGGCAGTCCGCAACAGCCGCGCGACCTCGCGCGAACATCGGGCGGTCGCGACCCGGCAGTCGATCGCCTCAGAACCGATCGCCTGCGGCTGCCAGAAACGAATGGACCACGGTGGACATGCCAAGCAGCGGCGTGAAGGAGAGCCACACGAGGCCGCCAGTCGCGTTGGTGCGGGTCTTGCCTTCGATCCAGATGTCGTCCGGCGGCTCTTCGTCGAACCAGACGAAGTCGAGCGTCTCGCCCTGCCACTTGCGGCGGCCCTGGTCGTAGCTCTTGAACCCGAGGGTCGACAGGCCACCCGACGCATGGCGGACGACGACACCGTCGAGGCCGCCCGGCGTACCCGGTCGGCGCGACCAGCCGACGATATCGTCACCCGGGATCAGGCCCGTGCCCCATTCGGCTTCGACCTTGGGCGGGCCGACCAGCAGCCGTTGCACGCCGTCGCGGGTATTGTCCCAGGTGTCGCAGCCGGCCCAGCCGCGCGTCGGCCGCTCGAAGCGACGGCCCGGCCAGACCAGTCCGGTCGCGCGCTCCCAGTCGGCGTAACGCCCGGTGAGGTGCAGCGCGCATTCGGCGGCCCCCGCATAGGTCTTGCCGACCTGGTTCGCCGCCATCAGCAGCCGCTCAGGATGAACGGCGCCGGCGGCGTGAAACGCGAGTTGCTTGGGATACGGCCGGTAGCGAAGCAGCCGGATCCGGGCATGGCGGCGCAGCAGTTCGCTCGCCACCTGCGCCAGCGCCCGGTGGAGGCTCCAGAGCGACGCCGATGTCGCGGAGGGACCCCAGGATCTCGAGGACGCGCGCGTGGAGCTCGGCATCGGATGTCTCGGCGAGGTCGGAAGAGCGTCCGGCGGTCGACGCGTTGCGCTTGCCGGCGCCGCGCGCTCGCGGATCGGTCAGCTTGATGCGCACGCGATCGACGGTCCTGGCCACCTCGCCGTCGTCGGTCACCGAACGGTCGAAAATGCCCTCCGGAGTCAACGAGCCGTCACCGTCGACCGGCGAGGGACGACCTGCGGCGACGGTCTCCTCCTGCCCGGCATCACCAACCACCTTCGCGGCGATGATGCCGGCGAACCGACGCAGCGCGGGCGCGTCGACAACCGCGCCGGCCTTGCGCCGACGGTGCGCAACCGGCGGCTTGGAGGGCCGGGTGTTCCGCGATCGTTTCGGCTTCGCCGGGCCAGCCATGTCTTCACCATCCGATGGGAACCGGCGGCAGCGACGCCGCACCGACGCACGCCCGCGCCGCCGCGATGGCCTGCCGGAAATGAAAGGCAAGCGCGGGCGAAACGCACCTGGCGCCCGCCGAACCCGGCGCGTTTGGTTGTCCGCTCGATCGGTGATCGCGACTGGACGACATCCGACCGATCCGGGCCACCGATCGACCGGACTTTCCATCACTCCTGCTTGAGGCCGAACTCCTCGACGAGCTGCTTCTGCACCGTGATCTCGCGCAGGGCGTAGTCGTGATAATCGGTACTGCTCTGGTACCAGAGCTCCTGGTCGAACTTGTCCATGGTCGCCCGAAACGCCGGGT
>JAVBUK010000369.1:0-3244 GCA_031555345.1 Xanthobacteraceae bacterium
CTCCGGTTGGCCGAGCCTCGGCGGTCGCCCGGGGTGCCTCGACATCACGCTGCACGCCCACGTGTTCGGCCGCCCGGCCGGCGCGTTGGAGTTCGCGCGGTCGTTGGCGGCGGTCAAGAATTACGACTGGGCTTGGCTCACCAACCATCTGGCTCTCTCCGAAATGTGGTCTTCGGACTGAAGTCGTCGGAATCCCCGCCGGTGAAAACGTCTCGACAGGAGGTGTCAGGAATTCCGCTCGTGAAACGAAACTGGGATCGCGCCGGTCGGCCGGCGCGGCGCGATGGCTTGTCGGCGTTGCCGGCGTGCTTGCGGCTCTGAGCTCGATCGGCACCGCTGCGGCGCAGACCTATCCATCGGAAACGGTGCGGTTCCTGGTCGCGTTCGCGCCGGCCGGGCCCGCCGACATCATCGGCCGCATCGTCGGGACAAAACTGCAGCAACTCTGGGGGCAAACGGTCGTCATCGAGAACCGCGGCGGTGCCGGCGGCAACATCGCGACCGCGCAGGTCGCCAAGGCGCCTCCGAACGGCCTGACGGTGCTGGTGACGACCAGCGCGTTCGCCGCCAATCCGAGCCTGTACAAGAATCCGGGATACTCCGCCAAAAACGACTTCGTGGTCGCCGGACTCGCCGCGACCACCCCGAACCTGATCGTCGGGGCGCCCGATCTGCCGGCATCGACCCTCGCCGATGTCATCAAACTCGCGAAGACCGATCGCCTGTCGTTCGGCTCGGCCGGAACCGGCACCACCCCGCATCTTTCGGCGGAACGCATCTTCCGGTTCTTGGCCAAGGTCGATGTCCCGCATGCGCCCTTCACCGGCGCAGGCCCCGCCTTGAACGCGACGATGGGCGGCCATGTGCCGCTCGCCAGCGTGGCGATGCCGGCCGGTACCGAGCTTGTCAAGAGCGGAAAAGTCAAAGGCTTGGGCGTCACCAGCCGCAAGCGTGCCGCGGCCATTCCCGACGTCCCGACGATCGGCGAAAGCGGACTGGGCGACGTCGAGGACGCCACCTGGGTGGCGCTGTTCGTGCCCGCCAAGACCCCGCCGGCCGTGGTGGCCAAACTCAATGCCGATCTCAACACGGTGCTCGCCGACCCCGGCGTGCAACAACAGCTGGAACGCGTCGGCTTCACGGCTCTCGGCGGCACCCCCGCAGAGGCCGAACAATACGTGCAGTCCGAGCTGGTGAAATGGAGCGAAATCATCACCAGGATCGGCCTCAACAAGATGGATTGAGTCGACGCCCGCGCCCGATCCCGGGCGTGTGATCCTGGGCCTGCTTGGCAGACGACCTGTGATTCTGGCCGCGCGTTCGGTTTTAGCCGGGCGCGCGGCTTTGGTCATGGAGACCATCGTCCCGGGAACGGCCGTTACCGTGCGACACCGCACGGCAGCGGCCGCAGGGTCCCGCTTCAGGAGACCCGTTTCACCGGCGAGACTTTCGCTTGCGCACCGCAGCCGATGACGTTGCCCGACCGACGCGAGGCGTTTTTGGCGATTTTCGAACGCCTTTCGTCCCCGTTCGCGCCTTGGTCGCCGACTTGCGCTTCGCCTCCGACTTGCGCTTCGCCTGCGGCGACTTGCGGGCGGCCTGGCGTTTCGCCAGCAGGCTCGCCGCACGCGATCCGTTCAGGCGACGCTCCTCGCATTTCGCGCACTTGCATCCCTTCGGCTTGATGAACTCGTCGAAATACTCCTTGCCGTAGTCGTAGGCGAGTTCTTCGCCGTCCTTGATCCTGCGCCGCGCCATGATGAAGACGCGACCGTTCGGCCCGGTGGCTTCGCAATTCGGCCGGCACGAATGGTTGATGTAGCGGGCGCGATTCTCCGGAACGTTGCCGTCGATCGTCTTCTTCTTGCTGATGCTGAACAGATAGCGCCCCCGGTCGCGCGAAGCGTCGTCGTCGCTGACCAGCGGGCCGACGTACTCGGCAAGGCAGGCGCCTTTTGGAATGTCTTCGCAGGCAAAGACGCCCCTCCCCGTTCGAGAGCGTCCGACCCTCAGCTTGAAGTTGCCGACCGTATACTTTCCCATGGTGTCCGCGTGGGCTCCGCATATGAAGGGCTGTCGTCGACGAATGCGACAGGCGGTCCGGCGACCTCGCACGGGCCGGAATCAGCGCGCATGTTTCTACAAGCGCCGCCGTCGTCTCGTCTAGTGTGGTGGAGTTGACGTCCCGCGCTCTCTCTCGGCGCGCGCTTCATCGCCACGTCAAATCCAAAACTACACCTGCATCATAGAGTTGCCGGTGTCCTTCCGGTTCCGACGCTCGTCCCGAGCCTGCTGCCAACGGAAACGAACGTCGGAACCGGGACACTCGCGCCGGGGGCCGCCGGCATTCCGCCGCGCACCGACGATTGACAGCAGATTCGCCCCGAGCACCGCCCCGGCGGTCACGTTGACTTTTCGCCGAAGCCGTGGCCGTTCGCTGTCGCGGCACCGGCAACCTGTATCGATGACCGCGCGGCGAAAACGTCCGGCGACAGGGAGTATCCGAGTGGGAAGTCATGACGTCGACGTCGTGGTGATCGGCGCGGGCCACAATGGCCTGACCTGCGCGGCGTATCTGGCGTGCGCCGGATTGAAGGTGCGGGTGGTCGAGCGCCGGGGCGTGGTCGGCGGCGCCTCGGTCACCGAGGCGTTCGCCCCGGGATTCCGCAACTCGACCGCCGCCTACACGGTCGGGCTGTTCCATCCCGTGGTGATGCGCGACCTCGACCTCGAACGGCACGGACTGCGCATCGTCGAGCGCCGGGCGATGAATTTCCTGCCCGCCGCCGACGCCTCGGGCTATCTTCTCACCCGCGCCGGCCGCTACCAGGAATCGATCGCCCGCATTTCGCCGGCCGACGCCGCGCGCTATCCGGCCTATGCGGCGCAAGTCGACAAGGTCGCCGACGTCCTGCGGGCGCTGCTGCTGCGCACTCCGCCCAACCTCACCGACTCCGGCCGCTGGGTACAGGCGCGCGAACTGTTGCGGGCGCTGCGTCTCGGCTACGACCTGCGCTCCCTCGGCCTCGACGGCGCGCGCGGACTGCACGACCTCATGACCCGATCCGCCGGCGATTACCTCGACGGCTGGTTCGAATCGGAGCTGGTCAAGGCGCTGTTCGGCTTCGACGCCGTCGTCGGCAACTACGCAAGCCCCTACGGGCCAGGCTCGGCTTACGTGATGCTGCATCATGCCTTCGGCGAGGTGAACGGTCGCAAGGGCGTGTGGGGCCACGCGATCGGC
>JAVBUK010000492.1:0-7487 GCA_031555345.1 Xanthobacteraceae bacterium
GCCTTCGCGAAGGCTTCGAAGCCGCGCTGTGCCACGTTCGCCAGCAGTTCGTCACGATCGCGAAAGTGACGGTAGGGGGCGGCGGGGCTGACCCCGGCCCAGCGGGCGGCCTCCGCGAAGGTGAAGCCCGCCGGCCCCTTCTGGGCGATCAATTCCATCGCGGCGCGCATCAGCGCCTCGCGCAGATTGCCGTGATGATAGCCCCGGGGCTCTTTCGACCAGCTCATGTTAACAGTTCTTACATGCGTTGCGGGGCGCCGTCGATGGCCCCGGCCCGGCTCCACGGCATCGCCGGCCGCGCGCGGGCCCGCCGGATTTCGGATCAACCGCCCGTCCGACCGGCCTTCATCGCCAACCGCAACGGCAGCGGGATCGGGCGGGCGCGCCCGTTGGACACGAACGCGACGCGGACCCGCGCTTCCACCAGCAGGTCGTCGCCGCGGGCGACCGTCTGATGCAGGGTGATCGAGGCGCCCTTCACCTCCTCCGGGGTGCTCGTCACCACCAGCAGGTCGTTCATGCGCGCCGGCTTGAGAAAGTCGAGGTTCATCGACCGCACCACGAAGGCGAAGCCGGGCGCTTCCTTTTCGACCTGCTCGAACAGGTCGCGCTGGTCGACGCCGAGCAGACGCAGGAAGTTGGTGCGGGCCCGCTCCATGAAGCGCAGATAGCTGGCGTGATAGACGAAGCCCGAGAAGTCGGTGTCCTCGTAATAGACGCGCACCGACATGGTGTGGCGCCCATCCGCCAGCATACCGTCGAGGGAAAAATCGGGTACTTGCACGCTTTGATCCGTGTCGGCGCGGGGACTCGCGCAAGCGCCCGAGTAGCCGCATCGCGCCCGGCTGGCAAGGGCAGCCGTTGGCCGTCATGCGCCGAGATCGCGCCGGTGATCCGGGCTCGACGGAATGCGATCGATCCGCGGAACGGATTGGTCGAATTCCCGATCGGAGGTCAGTCGGCGCCGGCGGTCAGCCCCTGCGCCAGCGCGGCGCGGTCCAGCGCTCCTTCCGACCCGGACACCACGATGGTGGCGAGCGCATTGCCCAGGATGTTGACGGCGACGAACGCCGAGGACATCAACCGGTGGACACCCAGGATCAGGCCGACCGCCGCGACCGGCACCGTTCCGGTGGCGGCGAGCGTCGACACCAGGACCACGATGGCGGAGCCGGCGACGCCGGCACCGCCCTTGGAGGTGACGAGCAGAATGCCCAGCAATCCGAGCTGCTGGACCAGCGTCAGCTCGATGCCGACCGCTTGGGCAAGGAAGATCGACGCCGCGGCGAAATACAGGCAGGTCCCGTCGTGATTGAACGCATAGCCGGTCGGCAGCACCAGCCCGACGATCGATTCGTCGCAACCGAGCTTGCGCAGCTTGCCGACCAGTTGCGGAAACACCGATTCCGATGAACTCGTCCCGAACACGATCAGCAGCTCGGTGCCGATGCAACGTGCGAGCTTCAGCAGGCTGATGCCGTTCCAGCGCGCGATCGGCCACAGAACGCCGACGACGAACAGCGCGCAGGTGAGATAGAACTCGGCCACCAGTTCGCCCAGCGACACCAGCGACGCGATGCCGAACTTGCCGACCGTAAAGCCGATCGCCCCCATCGCGCCGACCGGCGCCAGCCACATGGCGTAGCCGACGATCTTGAACACGACCTGCTGGGTCACGTCGATCAACTCGACCAGCGGCCTGGCCCGCTCGCCGACCGCCAGCAGCCCGAACGCGAACACGACGGAGATGAACACCACCTGCAGCACGTTGCCGTCGGTGAAGGCGGAGACCGCGGTGTGCGGGATGATGTGCAACAGGAAGCCGTCGGCGGAGATCCGTTGCGCGGTGCGGAGATATTGATCGAGTCCTGCGCCCGACAGCGCCTGCGGGTCGATGTGCATGCCACGCCCCGGGCCCAGGATGTTGATCGCCGCAAGGCCGATGACCAGCGCGAAACTGGTCACCACCTCGAAATAGACCAGCGCCTTGACGGCGACGCGCCCGACCTTCCTGGCCTCGCGTACGGTGGCGATGCCGTGCACGATGGCACAGAAGATGATCAGGCCGACCAGCATCGAAATCAGCCGGATGAACAGGTCGCCCAGGGTGTGCATCCATTCCGACGTCCCCGGCCACAGCCAGCCGATGGCGACGCCGAGCCCCATTCCGGCGGCAACCTGGACGGACATGTCCTTGTAGAACGGCTTGCGCCGCCGGCCCGCCGCCATCGTGCTCGTCATCGTCGTCATGATCGTGGCTCGTTCTCTTGTATCCGCCGCTTGCCCCCGGTTTGGCACCCGCGCCGTTCAGCGCACCGAAATGTCGCCGACAAGCGCGACCGCCTCGGCGAACACCTCGTCGACCGCGAACCGGCGCGGCAGCAGTTGCTGCTGTTCGCAGTATCGCAGCATCATCTCCAGCGCCGGCCGGACGGCGTCGACGCCGAGCGGCGCCATGTCGCAATCATCCATGTCGCGATCACCCGTCCGGGCCGGTTTCGCCGACCGGATCATCCGCCAGAGATCGCGGATCACGTCCGGCCGCGCGACCGCGAGGTCCCGGCGCACGACCAGCAGGTGGTTGATCGGAACCACGCCGTGCGCGGCGTACCAGCGGCGCGCCGCCGCCTGCGGCTCGGCGATGACCGGCGCGAAGGCCGGATCGTCCGGCAGGTCGTTGCCCAGAATGGCGGCATCGATGTCGCCGTTGCGCAGCAGGTCGGGCAGGCTGGTCGACGCCGGCGCCGGCTCGACCCAGGGCGGATCGCGATACTCGGCGACATGGGCACCTTCCTGGGTCACCCAGCGGATCGATTCCGGGGCCACGCCGTATTCGTTCTGCAGGATCCCGCGCAGCCACGCGCCGGTCGTCTGCGTATAGGCGCGCACCCCGACGCGGCGCCCGCGCAGATCCGACGCGGCCGGCAGGTCGCGGCGGCGGGCGATCAGGCAGCGCTGCTGGAACCGGGCCGCCAGCGTCACCGGCAGGACGATCAGCGGCTTGCCGTACGCGAAGGCCTGGAGCGCCGTCACGATCGCCATTTCACCCAGATCGAACGCCTGGGTGCGGGCCATCGGGGCGAACGCCCGGTGGATCGGCGATATGTCGGCGAAGCTCAGGGTCAGGTGCGGCGCGTCGGCCTGGGCGCGCTGCAGTCCCTCGCGCCAGGCGCGCGCCCCGATGGCGGCGGTGAGGGTCAGGGGTCCTTGATCCGACATGATCGCCTCCCGTCAGCGGGCCAGGGCCGGATAAAGCCGGCCGGCGGTCCCCGAAAAGATCGCGGCGCGGTCGGTTTCGCTCAGGCAGGCGAGCGCCTGCTTCGCGGCATCGAGCAGGTGCGACATCGGGCCGGCATGGGCCGGGAAATTGGATCCCCAGGCGATCCGGTCGGCGCCGAAAGCGGCGACCAGACGCGGGAAGAACGCTTGCGGCGTCGACTGCCCGTCCGCCGCCTGCTCGACGGTCCGGCTGGTCAGCTTGAGATAGAGGTTGGGATACTTCGCCAGGTCGAACAGCCAGCGCGCGGCACCGTAGGGCGGCCCATCGGACAGCACCGGGCGCGCCAGGTGGTCGAGAACGATCGGCACGGCGGGGAACCGGTCGAGCAGCGTCAACAGGTCGGGCACGCCTTCCGGCCGCATCTGCAGGCAGACCGGCAACCCGCGCGCCGCGGCCCGTTCCCAGACCGGAAAGGTGCGCGGATCGGCCAGCCAGTCGGCCTGCCCGGGGCTGGTCGACCCGGTGGTGAACAGGCGCAGGCCAGTCAGGCCGGCGGTCACCCAGCGGTCGAACTGATCGCAGGCGTCCGGGGCGAACAGGTCGATCGAAAACACGCCGGTGAACCGGCCGGGATAGCGGGCGACCGAGTCGGCCAGATAGGAACTGTCGAACCCGTAGGCGGTGGAGGCATGCACCACCGCCGACTTGGCGACCCCGGCCCGATCCATTTCGGCGATCAGGCCCTCGGCGCTGGCCGGCCGGGTCCGCGACCAGTCGGACTGCTTGCCGCCGAGCGGCGCCAGCGGATAACGCGCCGTGTCGGGGGATATGACATGCGTGTGGATGTCGAACACCGTCACCATTTCGCCACCTCATGGGGCCCGTCTGCCGACCTCGCGCCGTCCCGCCGATGCCGCCCGACCAATACCAGTTAGGTGGGTACGTTATCCGCCGCCGATCCATTCCATCGGTGGCGCCCGTCATGACTTTTTGCTAAGTTGCGCGCATGGATCCAGTTCCCTCGCGGTCGATCCCCCGGCTCGGAAAACTGCGGGCCTTCGACGCCGTCGCCACTGCCGGCACCATGGGGGCGGCGTCCGGATTGCTCCATGTCACCCAGCCGGCGATCACCCGCGCGGTCCAGGCGCTGGAACACCAGCTCGGCGTGCCGCTGGTGGCGCGCGGGCGCCGCGGCAGCTTCCTGACCGAGCAAGGCGTCGTGTTGGGGCGGCGCACCCGGCTTTTGTTCCTGCAGAGGAACGCCGCGCTGCAGGAGCCCGCCGGCATCGAGCCGGCGGCGGCCGATCGGCTCGCGCGCAAAGTCAGTGACACCCACCTGCGATGCCTGCTGGCGATCGCGGCGATGCGGAGCTTTCGGGGCGCCGCACAGGCGCTGGGCGTCGCCGAACCCACGCTGCATCGACCGGCCCGCGACCTCGAGCGGCTGGTGAAGGCGCCGTTGTTCCGGCGCACCCTCGACGGCATCGGCCTGTCGCCCCGCGGCGCCGAGCTGGCGCGCCGCTTTTCGCTGTGCCTGGTGGAAGTCTCCGCCGCAATCGAGGAACTCGCCGCCCGGCGCGGTGCGGCGCCAACCACCCTGACGATGGGCGTGCTGCCGCTGGCGCCCAAGCGCCTGCCGGCCCTGGCGACCGAACGGATCCTGCGCCAGCACCCCGATTCCCGGCTGGTGATCCGCGAAGGCGGCTACGGCGAACTCGTTGCGGCGCTGCGCAGCGGCGCCATCGACCTGATCTTCGGCGCCCTGCGCACACCGCCGCCGTTCGACGACCTCGACGAGGAACGACTGTTCGAGGATCCCTACCGGGTGGTGTGCCGCCGCCGGCATCCGTTGACGCGCGTACCGCGGCTGACGATCGCGGATCTCAAGCCCTACGACTGGGTGTTCGCCCCCACCGACCTGCCGCGCCGCGACGTGCTCGACACCTTCATCGCGACCCGCGGATTGTCGGAGCGCGTCCAGGTCGAGACCAACTCGCTCGGCACCCTGGTCGCCGATCTCGCGGCCAGCGACCGCATCAGCCTGCTGTCGCGCGAATACACGATGTCCGACGGTCTCTCGGACCTGCTCGCGGTGCTGGATGTGCGCGTTCCCCATCCGCTGCGGGTCATCGGTCTCACCACCCGCCACGACTGGCTGCCGACCGGCTTCCAGTCCGGATTCCTGGCGCTGATGCGGCAGATGGGCCGGGAATCGGGTGGGACCTCTAGCTTGGCCTCAGTAACACTCAATACTTAACTGTGAGCAACATGCCGACCTGCCGCGAGTCGCCGACGCCGGCGGTCCGCACGCCGGCGCTCGGATTAGAGATGTAAGTGAGGTACCTTTCGTCAAACAGGTTCTTTACGAAAAAGGTCAGCTTCGTGCTGGTCGGGAACGGCATGCCGCGGTTGTTCGTGAATTCCCAGCCTGCGCGGGCATCAACGATCACCGCATTGTCGACGAATCGCGCCGGAGAGTTAGCCAAGTCGCCATAGCTGTAGAACCCGTCGATGAGACGGGCATTGGCGCCGATGAACCACCCGAGCGGGTCCTGGTACAGGCCGCCGACATTCGCCGTATAGCCGGGTGCCTCGGGGAATTGTTTGCCCGAGAAATTGCCGACTGTCGGGATGACGATATCGTCGAAATGCGTCTTGAGCAGGCCGACGGAAGCATAGGCTGTGAATTTTTCGGAAAAGCGATAACGTGCCTCGAATTCTGCGCCGTACGAATGCGACTTTGCGGCATTGGTGATGACGGCGTATCCGGGCGGAACCGCGCCCAAGATGTTGGCCGGCGGCGGGTCGAACGCCACCTGCTGATTGCGGTAGTCGTAATAGAAAAAGTTGGCGTTGAAATCGAGTGCGTTATCCAGCCAGCGCGAACGATAGCTCAGCTCGTATGCATTGAGCCTTTCCGGCGCGACGCGATACACGCCGAAATACGGACCTCCTGCGAAGGGATAGAAATCGGCAAAGCCCTGCCGATAGCCCTGCGAATAGGTAAAGCCGGCCGTCTGGTTGGGCGCGATGTCGTAGGTCGCGCCGAGCTTCGGCAGGAAGCGCGTGAACTTTTCATCGGTCGTCGTATTGAGCGGCCGTTGAAAATTTGGCCCCGGAAACAAGGCCGGGTCAAGCACGGTGCCGACGATGGTACTGCCGACGTCGTCGTGCAACGCACGGCCGCCCGCAATCAAAGCGAAACGGTCGATGCGATATTTCAAGTCGGCGAAAGCCGCGATGCTTTTGGTCGTATTATTCGCGTTGAAGTTTTGCAGCGTCGAAAAGCCCAAGATAGGAACGTCGGTGCGGATAATCGAGTCGGTCTCGTTCTTGAACTCTCCGTAGTACAGGCCCAGTACGCCGGATAGGCCATTGCCCCGGTTTTCGATTTCCAACCGCAGGTCCTGCGTGAGGTCACTTCCGTTGCGGGTATCGCCGCGAATATAGGTCGTGTTGCCGGGCGCCGAGTTGATATCGGTGAGCGTACCGGCGTAGCTGGTGACGCTGCGCAGAATCATCGACGGGTTGAGAGAATAGGAGATGTCGGAAATGTAATTGTCCGTCTTGGTGTTGCGATAGTCGATCGTGGCGGCGGAGGTGGCAAAGCGTCGCGCAAAGTAGTCCGGCCCCGTCACCGAATTCAGACCCGGCCTGTCGTCGGTGTGCGCAATCGTGAAGAGCGCCCGCAAGCCCGGGATCGACTTCGGTTCCCAGAGAACCTTGCCGCGAATATTCTCGAAACGATCTTCGCCCAAGACGTTGTTGCGTGGATCGGTGTAGGTGATGTCCATGTTCGAGCGGTAAACCTGCCCGGCCAGGCGGAAGGCAAGCTCGTTGGCGATCAGCGGGCCGGAAAGGACAAGGCCCGTGCTCGAAAGCGCGTGTGTTCCGAACGTCTGCTCGCCCACGGCCTGCCAGTTGTAGGTCGGATCTTTAGTCTTGACGAAAACCGCGCCTGCGGTGGCATTGCGCCCCTGCAGCGCCGATTGCGGACCGCGCAGCACTTCGACTTGCTCGACGTCCCACACCGAACGAACGCCGCGGCGAACGGCTTCGGTGTTCTGAACCGCGCCGTCCACGATCACCGCGATCACGGGTGCAGAGTTGGCGCTCTGATTCTGCGACAACCCTTCCGAATTGATGCCACGGATCGTGATGCCGCTATTGTTGCCAGCGGCGCGCGTCGAGATCGCGTTCGCCGTGCCATTGATTGCTTCCTGGATGTCCCGAATCTGCTCCTGCTGAATGCGTTCGCCGGTGACGA
>JAVBUK010000313.1:0-2806 GCA_031555345.1 Xanthobacteraceae bacterium
TGCCCTACGCTCTCGTTCCCTTGACGGCCGCGGCCGATAAGATTCTGGAACGCAATTCGACCAAGATCGGCAAGGTCTTCGCGGATCGGCGCGGCCCCAGCGATATTCGCTTCGGGATCGGCGACGTGGTCAGCGTGACGCTGTTCGAGTCGATCGCGGGCGGATTGTTCATACCGGCCGAAGCCGGCGTTCGCCCGGGAAATTTCATCACCCTGCCGAACCAGATGGTCGACACCAACGGCAACATCACGGTTCCGTATGCGGGTGCCATCGTGGCGAAGGGCCGCACTGTCGTCGAGGTGCAGAACGCCATCGTCGGCGCGCTCAAGGATCGGGCGATCGAGCCGCAAGCCGTGGTGGCGCTGGTCGATCAACGGGCATCGTCGATCAGCGTCCTCGGCGAGGTGAATACGCCGTCGCGGTTTCCGGCCAACCCGAGCGGCGAGCGCCTGCTGGATGCGATTACCCGCGCCGGCGGTCCCAAGAACTCGGGCTACGACACATGGGTGATGCTCGAGCGCGAAGGACGCCGGGCGACCGCACCGTTTGCGGCGCTGATCGGTGAAACGTCGAACAACATCTATGTTCGCGCTCAGGATACGATCTACGTCTTCGGGCAACCGCAGACGTTCCTGGCCTTCGGCGCATCCGGACGCCAGGGGCAGTTCCCGTTCGGTGCCTGGCAGCTCTCGCTCGCCGAGGCCCTGGCCAAGGCCGAAGGCCTGAACGACGTTCGCGCCGATCCGGAATCCGTATTTGTCTACCGCGGGGAGACTCGTGCGGTCGCCGAACAGCTCGGCGTCGATTGTTCGCGCTTCAGCGGTAATATCATTCCGATTATCTATAATCTCAATTTGCGCGATCCGTCCGGCTATTTCCTTGCCTCGAAATTCGAGATGCGGAATAAGGATGTGATCTTCGCATCCAACGCGACGTCGGTCGAAGCATCGAAGTTCATGAACTATCTGCGCCTGATCATGGGCACGGTCAGTGACCCGATCGCGACGGCCGCCAACGCCTACGCGTTGAAAGGCCTGGCCAGCGGAACGACCAACACGGCCATTATCTCGGCACGATGACATCGATGGATCATTGGAATACGTCAGGCGATGCCCGATTGGCCTCGAACGGCCGCGATCGCCGGCGGACGGTCGGCGCGTCGATGGCGGAGCCGCAGACGACAGGTTCGCATCATGGTGAATCGGGCGTGCCGGCTTCGCCCGGCGTCGGCCTGCGGCCCGACCCGGGTCGCCACCTGCCGGTGCTGGACGGCGTGCGCGGCCTGGCCGTCCTGATGGTGATGCTGCTCCATTTCCTCGCCAGCATGCAGCCGACCAACTGGGTCGAGCGGGTCGTCGTCGGCGTGGCCAACTACGGATCGTACGGGGTCGAGCTGTTCTTCATCCTGTCCGGGTTTCTCATTTCCGGCATCCTGTACGACACCCGCGACCAGCCGCACTATTTCCGCAATTTCTACATGCGGCGCGTCCTGCGCATATTTCCGCTCTATTACGGGGTGCTGGCGCTGGTCTTTTTCGTGGCGCCGTCGATCCCGATGCTGCGCGGGCCGACCCTCGACTACCTGGTGGATCGCCAGGCCTGGGCGTGGCTGTACGGCGTCAACATCTACATCGCCCTGCAGGGCGACTGGTCGTTCTCGTATCTGGAGCACCTCTGGTCGCTGTCGATCGAGGAGCACTTCTATTTCGTCTGGCCGGCCGTGGTGTTCCTGTTGGCACGCCGGCCGCGCGTACTGATCGCGGTCAGCCTGGCGGTCGCGCTCGGCGCCATGCTGGCCCGCCTGACCGGATCGCTGATGGGTCTGAGCTGGTGGACCACCTATGTGCTGACCCCGTTCCGCCTGGACGGTCTGGCGCTCGGCGCCTTCCTGGCGATATCGATGCGCCAGCCGGGGGGGCTGGGCCGGCTGGTGCGGGCGCTGCCGTGGGTGCTGACGATCGCCGGCGTCCCGCTGGCGGCCACTTTCGCCTGGACGCGTTTGGCCCCGCATTCTGCCCTGGAACTGGTGCTGCCGGTCCGTGCGGCGCTGATCCAGGTGCTGCTGGGCTGTCTGCTGGTGGGAGCGCTGGTGGCGGCGGAGTCCTCGGCGATCTCACGCTTGTTCCGCAGCCGGCCGATGACCTTCCTCGGCACCTACAGCTACGGACTGTATGTCTATCATCACTTCATTTCGTATTATCTGACCGTCAACCGCACCGAACTGGTGTTGGCAGACTGGATCGGTTCGCACGGCGCCGCGGTGACGCTGCAGGCTCTGGTGGGCGCCCTGGTCTCGCTTTGCATCGCCTACGTCAGCTACGAGTTTTTCGAGAAGCGATTCCTCGGATTGAAGCGCTTCTTTGCGCATGGCGCGCCGCCCGCGCCGGCGTCCGCACCGACCTCCGTGCCGACCCCCGCACCGGTGGTCGGCTATCGCTGACGAGGGCCTCTGCCCGAGTCCCAGAGGCCCGATCAATGACCTCAGAACGTCTCGACATCCTGTTCGTTTCGCAAATGCCGGCCAGTCCGCCGGGCTGTGGCGCCCAGGCGCGGATGCACGGACTGATGACCCAACTGGCGCGGCGTCACGATCTGACGGCGGTGATGCTGGTCGACGACGAGTTCGACATCGAGGCATGCCGTCGCGCCATGCAGGCCTATTGCCGCGACGTGACGCTGGTGCCCAACCCCTACGGCCGTGCCGGGTACGCCAAGCGGCTGGTGCAACTGCGCTCCGTGGTCTCGACCGCGAGCTTCGAGCGGCTGCGGGTCGCGGTGCCGGCGATGCGGCAGGCGCTGGATCGGA
>JAVBUK010000353.1:0-6605 GCA_031555345.1 Xanthobacteraceae bacterium
GGTACCCGATGCCCGGGCGCAAATAACGCGTAAATAATTCGCATACCGGTGGCAATCTCGTGGCCTCGGGTATAAATCCAGGGCCGTGTCAACAGGGACCGGGCTAGTGGAGAGCCCCCCACGCCGAGGGCGTTGCTGCCCCGCGACCGTCTCCGAGCTGGATACACGATATGACGTCCAAAACCCGTATTCTCGACCCACGCATGCGTTCCAAGATCATGTCGGCCGAGGAAGCTGCTGCGCTCATTCATCACGGCGCCAATGTCGGCATGAGCGGCTTCACCGGCTCGGGTTATCCCAAAGTCATCCCGGTCGCGCTGGCGAACCGCATGGACGAGGCACACCGCAAGGGCGAGAAGTTCCGCATCGGCGTCTGGACCGGCGCCTCCACGGCGCCCGAACTCGACGGCGCGCTCGCCAAGGTCAACGGTGTCGAGCTGCGGCTGCCGTACCAGTCGGATCCAACCAGCCGCAAACGCATCAACGACGGCGAGATGGATTACATCGACATCCATCTGTCGCATGTCGCACAGTACGTCTGGTTCGGCTTCCTGGGCAAACTCGATTTCGCCGTCGTCGAAGTCGGCGCCATCCTGGAGGACGGCCGCCTGCTTCCCACCACGTCGATCGGCAACAACAAGACCTGGCTCGACCAGGCCGACAAGATCATCCTCGAGGTGAATTCCTGGGCCAACGCCGGCCTCGAGGGCATGCACGACATCTACTACGGCACGGCGCTGCCGCCGCACCGCAAGCCGGTGCCGATCGTCTCGCCGAGCGACCGCATCGGCGAAAAGTACTATCGTGTCGACCCCAACAAGATCGTCGCGATCGTCGAGACCGACCATACCGACCGCAACACGCCGTTCTCGGCGCCGGACGAAAGCTCGCGCCGCATCGCCGGGAATATTCTCGATTTCTTCGACCACGAGGTCAGGAAGCACCGCCTGCCGGCGGACCTGCTGCCGTTGCAGTCCGGGGTCGGCAACGTCGCCAACGCCGTGATGTTGGGACTGAAGGACGCGCCGTTCGAGAATCTGACCTCCTACACCGAGGTGCTGCAGGACGGCATGCTCGATCTCATCCGGGCCGGCAAGATGTCGTTCGCGTCGGCCACCGCGGTCTCGCTGTCACCCGACGCGGCCGCCGGCTTCAACCGCGACGCCGAACAGCTGCGCAAGAACGTGATGCTGCGGCCGCAGGAGATCAGCAACCATCCGGAAGTGATACGCCGGCTCGGAATCATCGGCATGAACGGGCTGATCGAGGCCGACATCTACGGCAACGTCAACTCGACCCACATCAACGGCACCAGCATCATGAACGGCATCGGCGGTTCGGGCGATTTCGCCCGCAACGCCTACCTGTCGATCTTCATGACGCCGTCGACCGCCAAGAACGGCGCGATCTCGTGCATCGTTCCGATGGTCACCCACGTCGACCACACCGAACACGACGTGCAGGTCGTCGTCACCGAACAGGGCCTCGCGGACCTGCGTGGCCTGTCGCCCAAGAAGCGCGCCAAGGCGATCGTCGAGAACTGCGCGCACCCGGATTATCGCCCGGCGCTGCGGGAATACATCCGACGCGCCGGCGAGGAGTCGCCGGGCAAGCACACGCCACACCTGATGAACGAGGCGCTGTCGTTTCTCAAGAACTACAAGAAGTGACCCGCCGCTGATCTCGGCGGCATCGGTGCCGGGCTTCGCCCCTCCCCGCTCACGGGGAGGGGTTTTTGTTCGACGGCGCGTCCGCGCGATGCCGAACCGTGGCGGGACGCCGAGTGTCGGAACCCCGACCCTTCCGCTGGGTCACGTTCCGGACCCGTGGGCGGCGTTTCGGCGTTCGGCGGGGTGCCTCGGCGCCTCGCTCAACAGATGTTCGGCCGGTATTTCGAGGGTCCAGCGGAAGCCCTCCGGCGGAAACGAGCTCTCCGCCTTGCCGCCGAACGCCGCCGCCATGAACCGCTCGATCACCACCGTGCCGAAGCCCTTGCGGCCGGGCGCGGAAACCGGCGGTCCGCCCGTTTCCGACCACAGGAACCGCACGCGCACCTGGTTTTCGACATTGGCGAGCTCCCAGCGGATCTGGACGCGTCCGCCCGATACGGCGAGCGCTCCGTACTTGACCGCATTGGTGGCAAGCTCGAACAGCGCAAAGCCGAGATTCTGCACCGCGTCGGGCTTGAGCATCAGATCGGGCCCGTCGACGTCGATGCCTTCGCCGTCCTCGTTTGCGAACGGCGCCAGCTGAGCACCCACCAGGTCGCGGATCGCCGCGCCGGCCCAGTCCTGCCGCACCAGCACGTCGTGCGACCGCGCCAGCCCGTTCATCCGCCCCATGAAGCGGCTTTCGAAGTCCTCGAAGTCGCTCGAGTGCTGCATGGTCTGGCGCGCCATCGCCTGCACCACCGCAAGCAGGTTCTTGGAGCGGTGCGACAGCTCGCGCATGACGAAATTCATGTGCGCCTCGTGCTCCTTCTGCGCGGTGATGTCGGTATTGGTACCGAGCCAGCGTCCGATCTGTCCCGCACCGTCGAGAATCGGCACCGCGCGGGTGAGGAATGGCCGGAACACGCCGTCGGCGCCCTTGAGCGCGAACGTCATGTCGAGCGGCTCGCCGGTCGCCAGCGATTCTTTCCAGCGCTCGACCACCGCCGGCAGCGCATCGGGCTCGTGCACCGAGGTCCAACTCCAGCCCAAGACGTCCTCGGGGTCCGCACCCGTGTATTCGTACCAACGGTCGTTGTACCAGGTGATCCCGCCGTCCGGATTGGCCATCCAGGCGAGTTGAGGAATCGAATTGGCGAGCGTGCGGAACTGCTCCTCGCGCTCCTGCAGCATCGCCTGGGCTCGCTTGCGCTCGGTGATCTCTTCGGCGACCACATTGACGCCGGCGGGCTTGCCCTCCGAATCGAGCAGCGGATGCCAGCTTGCAACCCATGTGCGCGCCGGTCCGGCCTGGTTCGGCGCCGCCCCGGTGATCTCGACCGCCAGGATCGGCTTGCCGGTCCGGATCACGGCCTTGAAGATGCGTTCGGCCTCGTCGGCCATCGCCGGCAGGACGTCGCGCACGTGACGACCGATGTGGTCCTCGACCGAAAGGCCGTCCATCTGCACCACCCGGTCGTTGATGTGGACGAAGCGCAGCTCGCGATCGAGCACCGCCAGCCCGACCGGCGCGGTGCGATAGATCGCCTCCAGCTCGCCGAGGCTGCGGCGCAGCCGCTCCTCGCTCTCCAGCAGGGCCCGCTCCCCCTTGCGCCGCTCGGTGATGTCGCGCGCGATCGACAGGATGCCGTTGATCGAACCGTCGGCGGCTCGCAGCGGCGCGGCGTCGATCGAGACCTCGATCAAACTGCCGTCCCGGCGGCGCCAGAGGGTCTCGCCGCGGACGTTCTCGCCGCGGCGCGCGCCCTCGAGCATGCTGCGGAATTCCCCCATGCGGTCGGTGGGGACGAGGATGTCGAGCGGCTTGCCGACGATCTCCGCCGTCGCGTAGCCGAACAGTCGTTCCGCCGCCGGATTCCAGGTCAGCACCGTGCCGTCGACCGCCAGGCTCTTGATCGCGTCGCCCGACGACGCCACCAGCGCCGCGAGATGCGCGTTCGACATCTCGGCGTTCTTGCGCTCGGTGACGTCGAGCACCACGCCGATCGCGCACAGCGGCTTGCCCTCGTCGTCGCGCACCACCGCGCTCGAGACGTGAACCCATACGGTGCGCCCGTCCTTGCGGACCAGCCGGAGCTCCAACTCGAAACTGCCGTCGCTCCACAACGAGCGCAGCATATCCAGGCTCTGGGTCTGGTCGTCCGGATAGGTGAGGCCGAGCACCGTGCGGCCGCGCAGTTCCGCATCGGAATAGCCGACGATGTCGCACTGGCGCTGGTTGGCAACCATGAACCGCCCGGCGGGATCGATGACGAATATGCCCGTGGAGGTCTGATCGAAGATGGCGCGGAACCGCTCGTCGGATTCGCGCAGCGCCCGCTCGGCGCTCCTGCGCTCGCGCGAGGCGCGGCTGAGCACCTCGCCCACCTCGTTGAGTTCACGCAGGCCGGTCTTGACCGGCGGCGCGATGCCGCCGGTTCCGATCGTCGCTGCCGCGGCGGTGAGCTCGGCCATCGCCCGCGAGATCCACTTCCCCGCCACGGCCGCACCCGCCAACGCCAGCGCCGAGAACAAGATCAGGTTCCAAAACACCTGCCGGCCCCATTCATGCAGTGGCGCCCGCAATACCGACTGCGGTACGGAGACGATCGCGGTCCAGCCGTTGGGCAGGCGTCGCCAACTGGTGAAGAGGTCGACGTGGTCGTGCGTCGTCGTCTCGAGCCAGCCGTCGGTCGCGGTGGAAATCCGCTGCCAGACCGGCGGACTGACCGTCTGGTCCGCGAAGTTCGCGGCGCGGCGATTGCGGGCGATGACGGCGCCGGTGCGATCGACCAGCACGGCCAGCCATTCCGTCGGGAGGGCACGCTGCAACGCTCCGCTCAGCTCGGCAACCGGCAGTGTACCGACGAGAACGAGGTCGTCGAAGCCGATCGGATAGAGCGAACAGACGACGAACTGCTGGCTCAGGGAATCGCGGAACAAGTCCGATTCGTCCGCACGGCCGGTGGCGACGGCGTTCTCGACGGCCGCAAGGATACGCGAGTGCGGCGGCAGCGCGCCAAACGGCGCGTTGATGCCGGGAATGTGCTCGCCATTGCGGCGCAGCAGCGAAACCTGCCCCGGGCTGTCCTTCAAGACGGCCCTCGCCTGGGCCGAGAACGCCGCGTAGTCGCCGCCGCGCAGCGCCAGCGACGTTGCCAGGGCGCCGAGCTGGGCGCGCTTGACCGCCAGCTCGCGGCCGACGTCGGTCGCCGTCACAGCGGCGAAACGGCGGCCCTCGCGCTCGACCTCGGCCTCCTTTTCCACCAGCGACGCGCGATACTGCAGGGCGATGAACAACAGCGCCGGCAACACGGCGCTGAGAGCGAACCAAGCGAGCGCCGTGCGGATGGTCCACGGTCGCCGCCAGAACGACACCCGGGACAACAGCAGCGCCGACCATCGCGATAGCGTCGAGGAGATGAGATATTCGCCTCCTGCCGGAGGTTTCGACGAGCGGCGAGACTCATCCTCCCCTGTTTTCGACAGCGCCACCTTACCCTGTCCTGGCGCAAGAAACGCCGTTGGGAAACCGGATGCGAGGCCGTTTTTGATATCGGAACGGCGTCACCAGTGTGGTGGATTCGGCCTTCCTCTCGCGCTTGCGGCGAGATCGTCATAGGAACGTCGAATCCGATACCACACTAGCGTAGCGGGTGTTCGGGACGCAATTGCGGCGAACAGCGGTTTCCCGGCGCCGGAACCGGGCCATGCGGCGAACCGACCCGAGGATGCGACCGGATGCCGCTCGTCCGGGTGGCGTACACCAGCGGCACGATCCGGTCGTGCGCCGCACGCAAGCGCCGAGAGCCAACCGGCAATTCGGCTGGGCGCGACCCGGCCGGCCAAGAGCGGATCAGCCGGATTTCGCGTCATTGGGCCAGCCCCGCCGGGACGTCGCGGAGCAGGTCAGCGGGCGTCGCTTTCGCGCGCCATGCCGACCATCGACGCCAGGGTCTCGGCCAGCGCCGCGAAGTCCTTCGACAGATACTCCCGCGGATCGTTCTGCAGCTGGGCCGCGCCGAAATGCGCTCGGACCAGTTCGCGCGCCGCGGCCGTCACCGGCATCGGCACGCCGTTCTCGCGGCCGAGCTCGAGCCCGAGGTCGAGGTCCTTGCGCAGGATCTCGGGGGTGAAAGCCGTCGACCCGTCGCGATCGACCAGCACCGGCGACTTGCAGGCGGTGAACATCGCCCCCATCACGCCGTTGTTCATGAAACCCAGGAAGGCGTCGCGCGACACTCCCATCTTGCCCGCGAGCAGCATGACCTCGATCAGGTTGGAGGTCACGACACCGAACATGACGTCGTGGGCGATCTTGCATACGCGAGCGAGCTCGCCGTCACCCACGTAGGACACGCCACGCGGTGCGAACGCGCGAATCAGCGAATCGACGGTGCGGAACGTCGCCTCGTCGCCGGAGGCGACCACGGAAAGCTTGCCGGCCTTGATCATCTTGGCGTTGCCGGAAACCGGCGCGGCGACGAAGTTCGCGCCGAGCGCGGCGATCCTCCGCCGGATGTCCGCCGACCCATCGACCGCGATGGTCGAACAGTCGACGACGACCGGAGGCACCCGGTCTTTCACCGTCAGCGCACCATGGTCGCCGAAATAGACCTGCTCGAGATCCTTTCCGGTCGACACGATCGAGAACAGCACGTCGACCCCGGCCAGGTCGGCCGGCTTGTCGACAAGTTTGCCGCCGAGCTTCGCCAACGGCACGGCCTTCGCGCGCGTCGGGTTCCAGATCGAGACGTCTCGACCGGCCTTGAGCAACCGCTCGGCCATGGCGTAGCCCATGCTGCCGATACCAATCCATCCGATCTTCCGATTGTCCCGTGTCATCGAGCCGCCCTCCCCGCGCTGTTGGTTTTTTGTTCGTTCGGCCACTATCATGGCGGTCCCCGGGCGGCAACCAGGGCGATAGTTCAGCCCGTCGCGGCGGGTGGGCGGCCC
>JAVBUK010000421.1:0-14514 GCA_031555345.1 Xanthobacteraceae bacterium
GCGTATTGTCGGTCATGGTGGTTGTGGCGCAGGGCTGGGGTGCGTGAGATTTCGTCCGAACACCGATTTGTTACGTGAATCGGCCTCTGTTCGCCACAGCCGCCGCAAAATTCCTCAGTCTCGCGCATAATCCGGGCTAGAGTGCAAGTCCGATCAGGTCGGATCGATTTGCCCTGTTTCCCTCTATTTCACTGCATTTTTGACGCCGGATCGATGTCCACGGCGGCCGGAAATGCCTTTGGGACCATCACATGAAAAACATCCTTCTCGTCAACGCCGGCAAGGTTTTCGCCCATTCACACGGGCGGCTGAATGACACGTTGCACGATGTCGCTGCCGAGACGTTGGGCGAAATGGGCCTGACCATTCGGAAGACCAAGGTCGATCAGGGCTATGACATCGCCGCGGAAGTGGAAAAGATCCATCGGGCCGACGCCGTCATTTACCAGATGCCCGGCTGGTGGATGGGTCCGCCGTGGATTTTGAAGAAGTATTACGACGACGTGTTCACCGCCGGTCACGGCGTGCTTTATGCCGGCGACGGACGGTCACGGTCCGATTCATCGAAAAAATACGGCTCGGGCGGCCTCGTCCAAGGCAAGCGCTACATGCTGTCCGTTACCTGGAACGCGCCGCTGGAGGCTTTCACCGAAAAAGACCAGTTCTTTGAAGGCGTCGGTGTCGACGGGGTTTATCTGCCGGTGCACAAGGCCAACCAGTTCCTCGGCATGGCGCCGCTGCCCACCTTCATCTGCAACGATGTCATCAAAGATCCGAAGGTGGAGGAATATATTACCCGCTACCGCCAGCACCTGCGGCGCGTGTTTGGATAGCGGGTCTGATCGGGGGCGTGATCCGCAGCGGAGCCGCAAGAGGCGTCATCGGGTCGCCGCGAATCGACAACTGAGGAGCGGGCGTTAGTCCGCCTCTGCCGTCGGCGGCGCAGCCGGTGTCGTTGTGCTGGTCGTGGTCGAGGTTGTCGATGTCGTCGATGTCGTCGTGCGCAACGGGGACGCCTGAGCGTGCGCCGGCACGATGATGGTTTCCACCACCGGCTTCGTCCATTTCGCTGGCAACAAAACAGTGGTCACCACCCCGCCGATGATGATCGTCTTGGCGACCTGACGGCGGTCTGGATGTCGGCTCATCGTTTCCCCCATTTTAGATGCGAATCATTCTTAGAATCGAAGTGTACCTCATTTTCCGGCGCGAAAGTCACTTTGTATCGGAAAGCGCGCCGGTGCGCCTTGTCGATCGACACCCCGGATTGTGGCGATGGTTGGTTTCGACAAGCAATAGGCGCGAGGTGAAGGCACCGAAGCCGCAACGACAACTGAGGGGCTCGATCATCGGCTGGATCAAGTCACCAATGGCGCTACTGATTGGCTCTTCATACCGAGCGGGCTGCAGACGGAACCGAACGCCCGAACCGGGACCACTTCACACCTCATCGGTCATGAAAATCATGCGGATGACGTATGAGAAATGGTATGTGGCATTGGCCATGCGACCGACTCGGCATGTGGCCTGAAGCCGACATGGGCGGTGGTTTTCACCAGCTTTGTTCGCGGCTGGAGATTTCTCGGCGCCCGCGCTTGACCCCCCGGCGGCACCCGGTCTAATCCGCCCGGATGGCATCGCGAGCCTTCATCACCGGACTATCCGGACCCACCATTACGCCGGACGAGCGGGCCTTCTTGCGGGAAGCCGCTCCCTGGGGCCTCATCCTGTTCAAGCGGAACATCTGCGATCCCGGGCAAGTTTCGGCGCTGACAGCCGACTTTCGCGCCACCGTCGGCTGGGATGCACCTGTCTTGGTCGACCAGGAGGGCGGCCGGGTGCAGCGACTGGGGCCGCCCCACTGGCCGGCCTATCCGGCCGGCACCGCTTACGGGGCGCTGCATGATCGCTCGGCCGAGGTCGGCCTCGCGGCGGCCCGATTGGGAGCCCGCTTGATCGCGGCCGATCTCGCCGCGCTGGGCATCACGGTGGATTGCCTGCCGTTGGTCGACGTGCCGGTATCGGGCGCCGATCGGGTGATCGGTGATCGCGCCTACGGAACCGCGCCCGGCAAGGTGTCGGCGATCGCGACGGCGATTGCCGATGGTTTACGGGCCGGGGGCGTTTTGCCGGTGTTTAAGCACCTTCCTGGGCACGGGCGCGCCATGGCCGACAGCCACACCTCGCTGCCGGTGGTCGACGCGACCCGGGAAACGCTCGAAACCGCTGATTTTGCAGCTTTTCGACCGTTGGCCGGGCTTCCGTTGGGGATGACGGCGCACGTGGTGTACACAGCCATCGATCCAAACCTGCCCGCCACGACTTCGCCCACTATGATCGCCGAAGTGATTCGCGCCTTCATCGGATTTGATGGGGCCCTGATGAGTGATGACGTGTCGATGGGGGCTCTTTCGGGTTCGATTGCCGAGCGCACTGCCGCGGCGCTGTCGGCGGGCTGCGATCTCGTCCTACACTGCAATGGTGATTTGGCCGAGATGCAGGCGGTGGCGGCGCAGGCGCCGGCGCTGTCGGGTGCGGCCGCGCGGCGCACCGCGGCGGCGTTGGCCGCGCGCCGGACGGCGGAGGAGATCGATCTTCCCGCCGCCCGGGTCGCATTCGCGCGAATGATGACCGGGCAGACGCCCGACTGGCAGGTGGGTTCATGACCGCCAACGTCGTTCCTTTCGGTTCCGAGGTGGCGGCCGATCTCGGCTCCGACGAGCCGGCGCTGATCGTCGACGTCGCCGGATTCGAAGGACCGCTCGACCTGCTGCTCACGCTGGCGCGCCAGCAGAAGGTCGATCTGGCGAAAATCTCGATTTTGGCGCTGGCCGACCAATACCTCGCCTTCATCGAGCAGGTCCGTCGCGTGCGGATCGAACTCGCCGCCGATTACCTGGTGATGGCGGCCTGGCTGGCCTACCTGAAGTCGCGCATGCTGATTCCGGAGGCAGCCGAGCCGGAGGGGATGAGCGCGACCGACATGGCCAACGCCCTGGCGTGGCGGCTCAAGCGGCTCGAGGCGATCCGTGACACCGCCGCGCGGCTGTTCGATCGGGCGCTGCTCGGCCGCGACGTGTTCGGCCGCGGCGATCCCGAGCCGATCGAGGCGATCAAGCGTCCCCAATGGGCGGCGACGCTGTACGACCTGTTGTCGGCCTATGCGCAGGAGCGCCAGAAGCACGCGCTCGCGCGGGTGCGCCTGCGCAAGCGCACGGTGTGGTCGCTGCAGGAGGCGCGCGAGGTGCTGCAGCGAATGGTCGGGGCGACCAGCGACTGGAGCCGCCTCGACGACTACCTCATCAACTATGTGGTCGAGCCGAACCTGCGGGTCTCGGCGTTCGCGTCGACTCTCGCCGCCACCTTGGAACTGGTGCGGGAGGGACACCTCGAAGTCCAGCAGCAGGGCGCTTTTGCGCCGATCTACCTACGCAAGCGCGTCGCCGGCGATGGTGCGCGGGAGGACACGGCGACGCCGCGTGAATCGGTTGAATGAAGGACAGTGACATGAGCCAGGAGGGCTTGTTGATGGCGAACTTGGCCCAGAAACGCCCGATCATCGACGATCCCGCGCCCGAGGCGACGCTCGACCACCAGGCTGATATCGAGCCGGATGCCGGAACCGGTGACCTGCCGGTCCTGACGGGGCGTGCCGAACAGGCGGAGGGCGCCGGTGACCCTCCGGTGAGCGAGCCGTCCCGCGATCATCTGTTGCCGGCGGGGGAACTCGCCGGCGAGGCGGACGATGCGTCCTTCGAGGAAGCGCCGTTCGAGGATACGTCATGCGATGATGCCGTCTTCGATGATGCCTCCATGGAGGATGCGTTCGAACCCGGAACAGGCGCGGCCGTCGCGGCGGTGGATGCCGATGAGGCCCCGCAGACCGGAGATGTCCCGAACGCCGCAACGATCATCGAAACCGCCGCCATCACCGAAGCCGACCTTGATGCAAACCCCGAGGTCGACCCGGATGCGCGGCCGGAAGAGTTGCGGCTTCTGGAGGCGCTGTTGTTCGCGGCCTCCGAGCCGGTCGACGAAAAGACGCTCGGCGAACGCATGCCGGATGGCGTCGAGGTCCATGCGGCCTTGCGTCGGCTGCAGGTGGAATACGCGCCCCGCGGGGTGAACCTGGTGCGGATCGGCAAGAAATGGGCGTTCCGGACCGCCAACGATCTCGCCTGGCTGCTCACCCACGAGGCGGTCGAGCCGAAGAAGCTGTCCCGTGCGGCTGTCGAGACGTTGTCGATCATCGCCTATCATCAGCCGGTTACACGGGCCGAAATCGAGGAGATCCGCGGCGTGTCGGCCGCCAAAGGCACGATCGACGTGCTGCTGGAAACCGGCTGGATCAGGCCGCGCGGTCGCCGCAAAGCGCCGGGTCGGCCGCTCACCTATGGGACGACCGAGGGGTTCTTGTCGCATTTCGGTCTCGAGGCGCTGGCGGATCTGCCCGGGCTCGATGAACTCAAGGGGTCCGGTCTGCTCGACGGACGGCTGCCACCCGGTTTCTCGGTTCCGATGCCGTCGGACGATCCGGAGTTGCGCGAGGACGAGGATCCGCTCGAACCCGGCGATCTCGACCTGACCCTGGCACCGCGTCCCGAACCGGAATCGGGCGAGCCGACTTAGCCCTATGGATGGGCACCGGGAATTCGTTGCCGGATCCGGCGGACATTGCAATTCTTCCGTTGCCGCAGGGACCTACGCGACTTCCCGGAGGCGTCGGGCGGGTGTCCGGCGGCGCGGCGCGGCCGTCCGAAGTCCTTGTGTTTGCCGTGTTGTGAGCCTAGTTTCAGGCCAATAATCCTTCATCGGCTCGAACCAAGGCGAACCGAAGGGCGAGGCGAGGTTCGGAGGGAGTTTCTGATGGGTTCAATGAGTTTGTGGCACTGGATCATCGTCGTCGCGGTCGTGCTGCTGCTGTTCGGGCGCGGCAAGATCTCCGACTTGATGGGTGACGTGGCCCAAGGCATCAAGGCCTTCAAGAAGGGCATGGCCGACGACGAAACCGCCAAGGCGGAGCCGCCGAAGTCCGAGCCGGTCAAGAGCCTGGATCACCAGGCGGCTTCCACGGTCGAGTCGCAGACCGAGAGCCGCAAGGTCGGCTGAGGGCGCGCTCGCGGTCGGCGCGGTCCGACGAGTTCGCCAATGGGGCGCCGGCCGTGAGAGCCGAGGCGCCCCTTGGAGTCAGAAAAGCCATGTTCGATATCGGGTGGAGCGAGTTCTTGTTGATCGGCGTGGTCGCGCTGATCGCGATCGGGCCGAAGGAATTGCCCGCCGTGCTGCGCGCCGTCGGGCAATGGACCGGCAAGATCCGCCGCATGGCGTCGGAGTTTCAGGGCCAGTTTCACGAGGCGATGCGCGAGATGGAGGTGGCGGACCTGAAGAAGCAGGTCGACGAGGCCACCTCGGGCCTCGACGCGAAGTTCAATCCGCTCGATATCGGCAACAGCTCGTGGAGTCCCACGACAACACCGCCGAGCACCGACACCGCAGCGGCGACACCGCCCTCCGGTACACCGGAGCCCCCTTCCGCGACCGAACGTGAGCCGGAACCGGCCGAGAGCGCGGCCGCACCGGCACCGGGCGGCGAGGGGAGCCGGCCGGCATGACCCACGAGGACATCGAGGCCACCAAGGCGCCGTTGATGGACCATCTGATCGAGCTGCGCTCGCGGCTGATCAAGGCCTTGCTGGCGTTCGGGCTCGCCTTCCTGGTCTGCTTCTTCTTCGCCAGGCAGATCTACAACGTGCTGGTGTGGCCGTTCGTGTGGGTGGCGGGGCCGGAGAATTCCAAGTTCATCTACACCGCGCTGCTCGAATACTTCATTACCCAGCTCAAGCTCGCGATGTTCGGCGCGGCGTTCATCTCGTTTCCGGTGGTGGCCGGGCAGATCTACATGTTCGTCGCGCCCGGGCTCTACCGCCACGAACGGCAGGCATTCCTGCCATACCTGATCGCGACGCCCGTCTTCTTCGTGTTCGGGGCGATGGTGGTCTATTTCGTTGTGTTGCCGATGCTGGTGCGCTTTTCACTCGGCATGCAGCAGCTGGGCGGCGACGGCGGCGCCCAGATCGAGCTTCTGCCCAAGGTCGGCGAATATCTCTCGCTGATGATGAGTCTGGTGCTGGCGTTCGGCATCGCGTTCCAGCTTCCGGTGATCCTGACATTGCTGGGACGCATCGGCATCCTGACATCGGAGCAGCTTCGGGCCAAGCGTCGCTATTTCATCGTCGGCGCCTTCGTCATCGCGGCGGTACTGACCCCGCCCGACGTGCTGTCGCAGCTGTCGCTCGCGATCCCACTGATGGTGTTGTACGAGGGCTCGATCTATGCGGTGAAGCTGGTCGAAACGAAGGCTCGGGTCGCCAAGGCCGGTGACGGTGACAAGGCTGGCGAAGCGCCGGCGGGCAAGCCGGCCGAGTAGGGGCGTTCCTGCGACGGCAGGCGCGTCCCAGGCAACGGTATGTCATTGTGGTGACGGTGGCCAAACCCGGCGAATTCGATCTCGGCGAGCTGTGGCTTGCGGTGCCGTTGTAGCTGCTCTACCACAGGCTCGGACGCTGCTGCGCTGGCAGGTGGTTGCTGGCAGTGATGGCCGGTCGGTCGTGAGACCATCGTTGGACGCTCTTCATGCATGACATCAAATGGATTCGTGAAAATCCCGAAGCTTTCGACGCCGCGTTGCAGCGGCGCGGGCTGGCCGGAGAGGCGCCGCGGCTGATCGCGATCGACGAGCGGCGCCGGGCCGTCATCCAGACGCTCGAGCAGGCACAGGCGCGCCGCAACGCGGCGTCCAAGGAAATCGGCGACGCCAAGAAGAAGAAGGATGAGGCCACGGCGCAGAAGCTGATGGCCGAGGTAGGCGCGCTCAAGACCGCGATACCCGCCATGGAGGCGGAGGAGAAGCAGGTTTCGGCCGAGCTCGAAGCCGCGCTGGCGCGGATCCCCAACCTGCCGCTCGCCGAGGTTCCGGCCGGAGCCGACGAGACCGGCAATGTCGAGCACCACCGGTTCGGGGCCCCGCGGGACTACGCGTTCAGCCCCAAGCAGCACTTCGACCTCGGTGAGGCGTTGGGCCAGATGGATTTCGAGACCGCCACCAAGCTCTCGGGCGCGCGGTTCGTGGTGCTCAAGAAGGGGTTGGCGCGGCTCGAGCGGGCGCTCGCCCAGTTCATGCTGGACCTGCACAGCGGCGAGCACGGCTATACCGAAGTGTCGCCGCCCATTCTGGTGCGCGACGAAGCGATGTTCGGCACCGCGCAACTGCCGAAGTTCGAGGACGACCAGTTTTGGGCCGTGGCCGGCGCCGGGTTCGCAACCGGGGCGTCGGCGGAAGACCTCAAGAGCGGGCGGCTCGGCCTGATTCCGACTGCCGAGGTGCCGCTCACCAACTTGGTGCGCGACTCGATCCTCGAGGAGGAGGTGCTGCCGCTGCGGCTGACCGCCTGCACCCCGTGCTTCCGTGCCGAAGCGGGTGCCGCCGGCAAGGATACCCGCGGCATGATCCGCCAGCACCAGTTCTGGAAGGTGGAGCTGGTGTCGGTCACCACGCCCGAGGCCTCCAAGGACGAACACGAGCGCATGCTCGCCTGTGCCGAGGAGGTGCTGCGGCGTCTCGATCTGCACTACCGGGTCGTGACCCTCTGCACCGGCGACATGGGGTTTGCGGCGCAGAAGACCTACGATATCGAGGTCTGGCTGCCGGGGCAGGGGTTGTTCCGCGAGATTTCCTCCTGCTCGGTGTGTGGCGAATTCCAGGCGCGCCGCATGGCGGCGCGTTATCGTGCGCGGGAGGGTCGCCAGGTCCGCCACGTCCATACGCTCAACGGCTCGGGCGTCGCCGTCGGGCGGGCGCTGATCGCTGTGCTGGAGACCTACCAGCAAGCCGACGGCTCGATCGCGGTGCCCGATGTGCTCGCCCCCTACATGGGTGGAATCAAGACGATCGAGGCCGCGACGTGAATGACGCCGCTGCCGTCATGACGGGAGCCTGGCCGCGCCCCCCGGGCCGTGCGCGCGGGCGCATTCATCCTTCGTGGCGGGTGTCCCTTCCCCGCCTTTTCCCGGGAGGGTTATCGATGAGACAGGCTGATTGATGCGTATTCTGGTGACCAACGACGACGGCATTCATTCCCCGGGGCTCGACGCCTGCGCCGAGATCGCACAGGCGCTGTCCGACGACGTGTGGGTCGTCGCGCCCGAGTTCGATCAGTCGGGTGTGTCGCATTCGCTGTCGATCAACGATCCCCTGCGCGTCCGCGCGGTCGGCAAGCAGCGCTTCGCCGTCAAAGGGACGCCGACCGACTGCGTCATCATGGGAGTGCATCACATCCTTGCCGGCGAACCGCCGGGCCTCATCCTGTCCGGCGTCAATCGCGGCTCCAACGTCGGCGACGACATTTCCTATTCCGGCACGATTGCGGGCGCCATCGAGGGGACCAGCCTGGGCATTCCGTCGGTCGCGCTGTCGCAGAACTACGGTGCGTCGAGTCGGCAGCGGCCCCACTGGGCGACGGCGACCCGACACGGGCCTGGCCTTATCCGCCGCCTGCTCGAGGAGGGCTTCCCGAAGGGCGTTCTGGTCAACGTCAACTTTCCCGACTGTCTGCCCGACGAGGTGAAGGGAGTGGCCGTCACCACCCAGGGCAAGCGAGAGCCGGGCTGGCTGCGTGTCGACGAGCGTTTCGACGGACGCGGCAATCCGTACTATTGGTTCGCGTTTTCGGCCGACGTATACCACGGCTCGACGCACGGCAGCGATCTCCGTGCGGTGAAGGACTGGCGCATTTCGGTCACGCCGCTGCGCCTCGATATGACCGACGAGCCGTTCATGACGCGGCTCGCCGAGGTGCTCGCCGACGCAGACCCGAAGGCGCCGTAGCCGGGGCGCCACGCGTGAGCTCCAGATGGGTCGAACCTGCCGGAACCGCTCGGTGTCCCGACGATGGACAGGGCTGATCGCCGATTGCGATCGGGCCGTTGTCGTATCAAACGGCCCGTCACGTGGTAGGAATAGCCCGATGAAGAGGTGATGTGTGACCTCAGGCGCTCCCCAGGAACAGATCGACCGTATGGGATTCCTGCTCGGCCTGCGGCGGCGGGGCATCATGGATCCGGCGGTACTGCGGGCCATGGACGAGGTGCCGCGCGAGTACTTCGTGCTGGCCGAGTTCGTTGATTCCGCCTACCTCGATCAGGCGTTGCCGATCGAGTGTGGCCAGACGATCAGCCAGCCCTATGTGGTGGCATTCATGACAGAACGCTTGGCGCTGCAGCCGGGTCATCGGGTGCTCGAGATCGGTACGGGATCCGGGTATCAGGCTGCAGTGCTGTCGCGTCTGGCCGCCAGCGTGGTCAGCGTCGAGCGCTACCGGACGCTGGCGGAGGCCGCGCGCGGCCGTCTGCGGACGTTGGGGTTCGACAATGTCGAGGTCATCGTCGGTGACGGTGTGGAGGGGGTGCCCGAGCGCGCGCCGTTCGACCGCATCATCGTGACGGCGGCGACCGAAGAGGTCCCTCAGGATCTTGTTAACCAACTTACCAAAAGCGGGAGCATGATTCTCCCGCTCGGGCCACAAGAGGATGCGCAGACCCTGGTCAAATTAACCAAAACCGACCGTGGAATCGAGCGCGAAGACCTTATAGACGTGCGTTTTGTTCCGCTTTTACGTGGGAAATCCCGAGAACTATAGCTGTACTTCTCCGGTTTCATTAGCCTTAAGCGGTCCTTTCCCGATTAAGATCATTTTTACTCGGCGGGTGTTTATTCGCCACCAGTGCGGTTGCGTACGAGTGAGTTCACACATGCGTACGGTTGTTGAGTGGTGCCCATCCCACGGGTGGGCGCGGGCGGTTTGTTCTGGGCTGTTGGCCGCCGGCCTGGCGGGCTGCAGCGCCGAGTCGACCCGCTTCGGAGATAACCCGTTTTCCAATCCCTATGCGTCGCCGAACCGGCGCGGTTCGCCCGAAGTGACGGGATCGATCCGGCCGGCACCGGTCGGGCGCGTGGAGCAGCGGCCGCTCCAATACGGCACGCTGCCGCCGCCCAACGCGAGCAGGCCGGGGACCGTTTCCTCGTCGGGGCAAGTCGGGGGTGGACGCGGCATGGCGTCCTATTCTCCCGCCTATACGTCCGCGAGTTATGCGCCGCCGAGTGCGAGCTACACACCGCCGAGTGTGAACTACGCGCCGCCGAAGGCGAGCTACGCGCCGCCGAGCGCGTCCTACACGCCATCGAAAGCGAGCCATGCGCCGCCGAGCGGGCCGTTGCCGGCTCCGGCCAAGCCTGTGGCGTCCGATATCACCGGGACGGTGTCGCAATCGGCTCCGCAGCCTCTGCCGCCGCCGCCTCCCAGGGGCGCCTCGCAGGCGGGCTGGAACTGGGACGGCGGAACCGCCGTCGTGGTCGGTCCGGGCGAGAACGTCGATATGCTCTCGCGCCGGTACGGTGTGCCCAGCAGCGCCATTCTGCAGGCCAATGGATTGTCGTCGCCTGCGGCGATCCAGTCGGGGCACCGCATCGTCATCCCCCGTTACAATGCGACGCAGGCAAGGGGCACGTCGGTCGCCGCGGTTCCGCCCGCGACGGCGCCTGTCGCGCCCGCATCTGCGGTGGCGCGCCCCATGGTCTCGGCGGCGACCGCCCCGGTTCCGGTGGCGCGGCCTGCCGCTGCGCCGCCGCCGGCCGTCGTTGCGGCGACCACTCCGCGTGGCCGCGCCCCGACGGTTCCGCCCACCACCGCGGGGGGAAGCATCCACGTGGTCGCGCCGGGCGAGACGTTGATCAGGATCGCCAAGCGTTATCGCAAACCGTTGACCGAGGTCGCGGCGGCCAACCGTATCCCGCCGCACGCGATGGTGAAGATGGGCGATCGCATCGTTATTCCGGGCAAGGTCGTGGTCGGGCCGGCTCCGGCGGTCAAGCCGGTCGCCACCGCTGCGCCGGCGGTGGCGCCACCGCGCACCCAGCCGCCTGCGCGGGCAGTCCAAGCGCAACCCGCCCCGGCACCGTCCGGTCCGCAGATTGCCGCTGCCGGAACGCCGGCGGTGAGGGTCGCCACCCCCACGGCGCCCGCTGACGACGACGATGAGGCTGCACCGGTCGGCTCAACAGGCGGTGCGCCCGCGTTCCGTTGGCCGGTCCGTGGCCGCATCATCGCCGGGTTCGGCGCCAAGCCGAGCGGGCAGCAGAACGACGGCATCAATCTCGCGGTTCCGGAAGGGACGGCGGTCCGCGCCGCCGAAGACGGTGTGGTGGCCTACGCCGGCAACGAACTCAAAGGCTATGGCAACCTGATCCTGGTGCGGCATGCCAACGGCTTCGTCACCGCCTATGCTCACGCAAGCGAGCTGATGGTCAAGCGCAACGATCAGGTGCGACGCGGTCAGGTGATCGCGAAATCAGGGCAGAGCGGCACGGTGACGTCCCCGCAACTGCATTTCGAGATCCGCAAGGGATCAAATCCCGTCGACCCGACCCAGTACCTGCCGGCGGGCTGACCAGGAGGCCATCCCTCGTTGGACGAACCAAATCGAGCGTCGCTCTCGGGTACCCCCGGGAGCGACGTCGTTTTTGGCGCGCCCAGCCGGATCGGCCGGGGTTCACGCTTCCGCTGTCTTGACGCCCTTTCGGCCGGCCAGGTCCTGCACATATTGCCAGGCGACGCGGCCCGAGCGCGAACCGCGGGTGGTGGCCCATTCAAGCGCATCCTGCCGCAGCGTGTCGCCGGCCGGAATGCGGAAGTGTTGGACGTAGCTTTCGACCATCGCCAAAAACTCGTCCTGGCTGCAGCGGTGGAAGCCGAGCCACAGACCGAAGCGGTCCGACAGCGACACCTTTTCCTCGACGGTCTCGCCTGGATTGATCCCGATGGCGCGTTCGTTCTCGATCATGTCGCGAGACATCAGATGGCGCCGATTCGAGGTCGCATAGAGCAGGACGTTTTCCGGCCGGCCCTCGACGCCGCCTTCGAGGACGCCCTTGAGGGACTTGTACGAAGTGTCCTCGGCGTCGAACGAAAGATCGTCGCAGAACACGATGAACCGGTAGGGCGCGCCGCGCAGCCGCGCCATCAGGTCGGGCAGGCTTTCGATGTCTTCGCGGTGGATTTCGACCAGTTTCAGGGCTCCGGCCGAGGTGCCGAGCGCGGCGTTCACGGTGGCGTGGGCGGCTTTGACCAAGGACGACTTGCCCATCCCGCGCGCGCCCCACAACAGCGCATTGTTGGCGGGCAGGCCACGGGCGAACCGCTCGGTATTGTCGACCAGGGTGTCGCGCATCCGGTCGATACCGTGCAGGAGCGACATGTCGACGCGGTTGACTCGGGCGACGGGCGTAAGCCGGCATCCGTCGGGGTGCCAGACGAAGGCGTCGGCGGCGGCGAAGTCGAGGGGGGGCGGCGGCGCCGGCGCAAGTCTTTCGCGCGCCTCGGCATGCCGGCGCTGGTGGTGGGCGGCGGCGGGTCGGGTGGGGTGGGGCGGCTTGGGCATGGCGAACGGGCTCTACAGCGTGTTTTCCGCGACCTGGGGCCGCCGGCGCGCCGATAGAGACGTGTCATCGCCAGAAAAGGACGGCAGGGCCTGGCCGGGTCGGTCGAACCATGCCGGGGTTCCCCTTAGCGGGTCCCGCCCGGTCCGGCAAGCCAAGCCGGCCAGTAGGTCGGATGCGGCGTTGCAATCGGGCTCCCGGGCAGTATAGTCCGCGCCGAATTTGGGGCCGGGCGTCCGTTCGAGGCGAATCGAGCGGGGGGCCCGGCAAAATCGGAGACCGTCGATGCTGATAACGCCCGCTTTTGCGCAGGGCGCAACGGCTGGTGGTGGCGACATGCTGGTGTCGTTGCTGCCTTTCGTCGCGATTTTCGTGATTATGTATTTCCTGATCCTGCGCCCTCAGCAGAAGAAGGCGAAGCAGCATCAGGATATGGTCAAGAACGTCCGGCGCGGTGACGCAGTGGTGACCTCCGGCGGGCTCGTCGGCAAGGTCGTCAAGGTGGTCGACGACGACTACCTCGAAATCGAGATCGCCGACGGGGTTCGGGTGCGGCAGATCAAATCCATGGTCGCCGAGGTGCGCGCCAAGGGCGAACCGGTCAAAGACGAAGCCGCGTCGAGCTGAACGACAGGGCGGCGGGTGGCGGACCCGATTCCGCCGCGCGCCGCCGACCTGTTCTGACGGACGCGAGGGCGGGATTTCGCCCCGGACGGGCTGCAGGGGCGCGGAAGCGGTCGAGGCTCATGCTCTATTTCACGCGATTGAAGGCGGCGGCGATTCTGGCCACGGCACTCGTGTTCTGCGCCTTCGCGATTCCGAATTTCTTTCCCGAAAAGACGGTCGAGAGCTGGCCGAAGTGGGCCCAGCGCCATATCGTGCTGGGGCTCGACCTGCAGGGCGGTTCGCACGTTCTTCTCGAGGTCGATTCCAACGCCGTCCGCAAGGAGAAGGTGGAAGCGCTGCGCGACGACGTCCGCCGCGTCCTGCGCGAAGCCCGGATCGGCTACACCGGCTTGGCGGCGCGCGGCGACACGGTCGAGGTGCGGCTGCGCGAGCAGAACGATACGCCGACGGCGCTGAGCAAGTTGCGCGATTTGTCCGCCCCGCTCGGCGGGATTCTGGGGGGAACCGGCCAGCGTTCCGTCGACATCAACGACGCCGGCGGCGGCGTGCTGCGCCTGACCGTCACCCAGGCGGCGATGATCGAGCGCATCCGCCAGTCGGTCGAGCAGTCGATCCAGATCATCGAGCGCCGCGTCAACGAACTGGGCACGGTCGAACCGTCGATCCAGCGCCAGGGCGTCGACCGCGTTCTGGTCCAGGTGCCGGGACTGCAGGACCCGCAGCGGCTGAAGGAACTCCTCGGCAAGACCGCCAAGATGACGTTCCGGCTGGTCGACGTGAACGCCAACCCGCAGGACGCGGTGCAGGGACGACCGCCGCCGGACGACGAACTGCTGTACGAGAGCCGCGGCGGCCAGCGCACGCCGGTGATCGTCGAAAAGCGCGTGATGGTCTCGGGCGAGGATCTGACCGACGCCCAGGTCCAGTTCGACCAGCGCTCCGGCGAACCGGTGGTCAGCTTCCGCTTCAACTCGAGCGGTGCGCGCAAGTTCGCCCAGGTGACGCAGGAGAACGTCGGGCGTCCGTTCGCCATCGTGCTCGACAACGAGGTCATCTCGGCGCCGGTGATTCGCGAACCGATCATCGGCGGCTCCGGCCAGATATCCGGCAACTTCACCCCGGAGAGCGCCAACGACCTGGCGATCCTGCTGCGAGCCGGCGCGTTGCCGGCGCCGCTGACGGTGATCGAGGAGCGTACCGTCGGCCCCGGTCTGGGCCAGGATTCGATCGCCAAGGGCAAGATGGCGTCCTATGTCGGCGCCGCCCTGGTGGTGTTGTTCATGGCGGTGACCTACGGCCTGTTCGGCCTGTTCGCCAACATCGCCCTGATCGTCCACGTGGTGTTCATCCTGGCGCTGATGTCGTTGCTTGGCGCCACCATGACCTTGCCTGGCATC
>JAVBUK010000202.1:0-4748 GCA_031555345.1 Xanthobacteraceae bacterium
GGGGCCCCCATCATCAAGGCCGCCGGCCAGTTCGCCGACTGACGCCGGAAAGCGACGACTGGTTTTCGGACCATCCGGCACCGCCGGCAAACCGGAGCGGGATATGCCATCCCGCTCCGGTCAACCGTCGGAGCCATCGTCGAGCGTTGGTGCGATCGGTGAAGTGCGGTGCGGCCACACCGGTCGAGAACCGCCCGAGCCTACCAGGCCGTCGAGCTTCTTCGACTCGCCCATCGCCACGACGCCACCGTCAGCGCAGCTCCGGGGTGGTCGCGAACAGCCGGGCGTGCTCGATCAACGCATAACGGTCGGTCATGCCGCCGATGAAATCCGCCACGTGGCGGGCACCTGCCGCAGCGTCGCCGCCGGCGAGGCCCTGGCGCCATTCCGGCGGCAGCTCCCCGGGCGCACACCGATAGGCGTCGAACAGGTCGACCAGCACGCCCTCCGCCTGCCCCATGATGCGCATCACCCGCGCTTCCCGATACATGTGCGGCATCAGGAACGCCTTGATGGCGGCGTCGATTCTTTCCATGTCGGCGGAGAACGCCACCACCGGCGCCCCGGCCGCCCGCAGCTCGCCGACCGAGCGCGCGCCCGTCGCGGCCAGACGGCGCGTGCTCTCGGCGATCACGTCCTCGATCATCCGGGTGATCAGCCGCCGGACCAGTTCGTGCCCCCGCCGCGACGGATCGAGACGCGGATGGCTGCGGTCGATGTCGCGCAGGATGTCGCCGACGAGCGGCAACGTCGCCAGATCGTCGAGGGCGAACAGGTCGGCCCGCAGCCCGTCGTCGACGTCGTGGGCGTCATAGGCGATGTCGTCCGCCAGCGCCGCGGCTTGCGCCTCGGCACTCGCATGGCTCCACAGCTCCAGATCCTGCACGCCGCAATAGTCGACGATCGCCGGCGCGATTCCCCGCGCCGCGTGGCGCTCCAGCGGGCGTCCGGCGCGGTCGGTCAGCGGGCCGTTGTGCTTGACCAGTCCTTCGAGCGTATCCCAGGTGAGGTTGAGGCCGTCGAAGCCGGCGTAGCGATGATCGAGACGGGTCACCACCGCCAGCGTCTGGGCATTGTGGTCGAACCCGCCGTGGCCCGCGAGACATCGGTCGAGGGCGCGTTCGCCGGCGTGGCCGAACGGCGGATGGCCGAGATCGTGACCCAGCGCCGAGGCTTCGGCGAGGTCCTCGTCGAGCCCGAGGGCGCGCGCCAGCGACCGGGCGATCTGGGTCACCTCCAGGGTGTGGGTGAGACGGGTGCGGTAATGGTCGCCCTCGTGAAAGACGAACACCTGGGTCTTGTGGGCAAGCCGGCGGAACGCCGCCGAATGGATGATGCGGTCGCAGTCGCGACGAAACGCGTTGCGGGTCGGACTCTCGGGCTCCCCATGGAGGCGCCCGCGGGTCAGCGCCGGATCGGCCGCGTAGGGCGCGCGCGCTCGGAGTGCCGATATTGCCATGCCTCACCGTCATGCCGTTGAATTGAGCCAGGGGCGCACTTAACTAATCCGTCGGGCGCTGGCAACGGGGCCGGCAACCGACCTTGCGGGGCGTACGCCTGCATGCGCGGCAGTTGCCCCCGCGGGGCAAAACGATGGACGGGCGGAGACCATGTCGGAAGTCACCTTGACCGACCGGGCGGCGCGGCGGATCGGCGAAATCCTCAAATCCGAGCCGCCTGGCGCGATGCTGCGCGTCTCGGTGGAAGGCGGCGGGTGCTCGGGTTTTCAGTACAAGTTCGATGTCGAGCAGATCCGGGCCGACGACGACTTGGTGCTGGTCCGCGGCGGCGCGACGGTGCTGATCGATTCCGTCTCCGTCCAGTACATGTCGGGTGCCGAGATCGATTTCGTCGACGACCTGATCGGCGCCTCGTTCAAGATCAACAACCCGGTGGCGGCCACCTCCTGCGGCTGCGGGACGAGTTTTTCGCTCTGAACGGCCTTTCCCCCGGTGGCGGAGCGGCAGGCCGCAAGCACATCGCCGGCGCACCGCGCCAAGCCGCATGGGTTTCGGGCTGCCCTTCACCGTCGGCAACATCGCGTTGACGATCTTCGGCATGGTAGTCGTCCTATTGTATTCGTGACATTTTGTACGCGCGACACTCGTTGTGCGCGCGACACTCGGGGAACCCACCATGACCGACGATGATTCCGCAGGACCGATCCTGACCACGCTGGAGGAGTTCTACAAGGTCGGACCGGGGCCATCGAGTTCGCACACCATCGGCCCGATGCGCATCACCTACGACTTCTACCAGCGCTGCTGCGGACTGCCGGCCGAAGACCTGGCCAGGGCGACCGGCCTCAAGGTCCATTTGTTCGGCAGTCTCAGCGCCACCGGCCGGGGACACTGCACCGAACGCGCCGCACTGGCCGGCCTGTTGGGCCAGGAGCCGGCGACGGTGACCCCCGCGTTCCTCGATGGAATGGCGGCCAACCCCCAGCAATCCTATTCCGTGCGACTGCCCGGCAGGACGTTTTCCCTGTCGCTGGCGGACATCGTCTACGACACCACCAGCGGCGCCTTCCCTCACCCCAACACGATGACGTGTCGGCTGATGGCCGGCGATGTGGTCTTGTACGAGCAGGAATACTACTCGGTGGGAGGCGGCTTTATCGAATGGAAAGGCTATCAGCCGCCCCGAAAAGGGCAGCCACCCTATCCATACACATCGATGCAGGAACTGCTGCGGCACACCGAGGCCACCGGTCTGTCCATCGCCCAGGTGATGATGGCCAACGAAATCGCCGTCTCGGGCAAGACCGAGGCGGCGATCAACCAGTTCCTCGACAAGATCGCCGGCGCGATGCTGGCGACCGTGCGATCCGGGCTGGCGGCGGACGACCGGTTGTTGCCCGGTCCCGTCAAGCTTCACGCCAAGGCCGCCACCGTGTTCGCCAAGGCGCAGAACGAGCCCTACGAGGCGGACCGCTCCATCGCCCTGATCTCGGCCTGCGCGCTTGCGGCTTCGGAGGAAAACGCCCGCGGACATATTGTCATCACCGCACCGACCGCCGGCTCGGCCGGGGTGATGCCGGCCATCGTCTATGGCTTGGTGGAAGGCCGCGATCTGCCCATGCACAAGGTCCGCGACGGCCTGCTGGCCGCAGCCGCCATCGGGTATCTTTGCAAGCACAACGCCACCCTGGCCGGCGCGGCGGGCGGCTGCCAATCGGAAATCGGCGTGGCCTCGGCCATGGCCGCCGCGTTCATCGCCCAGACCCAGGACCTCTCACCCCGCACAGTGGAGAATGCCGCGGAATCGGCCCTCGAGCACCATCTGGGCATGACCTGTGATCCCGTCGCCGGATACGTGCAGGTGCCGTGCATCGAACGCTGCGCCTTCGGTGCGGTGAAAGCGTGGACGGCGGTGATGATCGTCGCCAACGATATGGAATCGCACCACCGCGTCGATCTCGACACCACCATCAAGACCCTGGCCGACACCGGCCGGGACATGAGTGCCAAGTACAAGGAAACCAGCGAAGGCGGATTGGCCGCCAATCTGGTGTTGTGCTAGCGTCAGAATACCGGCATTCGGTTCCGGTTGCAGCCCGCCCGGCACCAACGCTGGAACCGAAAGGATGCGGGCCGTCCGGAAATCCGCGGCTCCTGGTCCGGTTCGGCGTTGGTCATCCGGGCGATGGACGGCGCCGATGAGGTGGCGGCCTCGCCGCGTTCCCTCGCCAACCAGGGAAGCCGGCGCGGAGCACGGCGCGGATCACGCATGGGGCGCGCCTATCCGATCGGCTTGACCGAAAACCCCTCCGGCCCTGCGCCACGGCGGGCCCGTTCCCACATTTCCACGTAGGCCGCATCGAGATGCCGCGCCAGGCGCGCGGTATCGAACAGCGGATGGGTGTGCCGGTTTTGCTCGAGCTTGGCCGCGAGGCGCGCCAGCAGATCGGGATGGGTGGCGATGTCGAGCGCCAGGGTCTCGTACTCGCCCAGGGTCGGAGCGACCAGCTCCGGCATGCCCACCGCCCGCAGCAGGCTGCCGGCCACCCGGCCGGCGAAGGCCCGGCCCGCCACCGTCACCACCGGCACGCCCGCCCACAGCGCGTCGGCCGCCGACGCCCGGGCGTTGCAGTCCGGCGTGTCGAGGGCGATGTCGGCAAGGCGCAAGCGGGCCAGATGATCGGCGTTGCGCTCGAGGCGCGGCGCGAAAATCAATCGGCCGGGCTCGATTCCCAAAGCGGCGGCCTCGCGGGCGAGGTTGCCCCGCGCGGCTTCGTTGGCCTCGGACAGCCACAGCACGCTGCCCGGCACGCCCCTCAGCAGCCGCATCCAGACGGCAAAAACCGCCGGCTGGATCTTGTGGACCGCCGCGAAGGCACAGAACACCACCCCCTGCTCCGGCAGGCCGGCCTCGGCCCGCGACCAGACCCTGGTGGAAATCTCGCGCCTGGCGTCGGTCGCCACGCAGGTGTCCGGCAGGCACACCACCTTTTCGGCATAGAACCGCTCGTCGTCCTGCGGAATGACGAACCGGTCGGCCACGATGTAGTCGACGTAATCAGCTCCGACCGTGCCCGCATATCCCAGATAGTTCACCTGGATGGGGGCAGCGCGCCGGGCGAAGATGCCGGTGCGGGCGGCCGGCGCATGACCCATCAGGTCGACCGCGATGTCGATGCCGAGTTCGCGCATCAAGGCGGCGATTTCGGCGTCGGTCTTGTCCGCGACCGCGACGAACCGGTCGAACCCGGCCCCGAGCCGTTCGCGCATCGGGCCCGGCTGCTCGGG
>JAVBUK010000220.1:0-2600 GCA_031555345.1 Xanthobacteraceae bacterium
GCCAAAGCCGATCCGGCGCTCGCCTGGGCCGCGCAGGCGGTGCTGGAATTCCGCTGCGCCGACTGCGACTGGGCCGGCGCAATGGCGGTGCTCGACAGCAACCTCAAGGCCGGCCTGCTCGACAAGCCGGCCCACCGGCGCCAGCGCGCCGTGCTGTTGACCGCGAAAGCGCTGACCCGCGACGGCGACCGCGCCACGGCCAAGGCCGCGGTGGTCGAGGCGGTCAAGCTGCGCCCGGACATCGTGCCGGCGGCGGCGTTGGCCGGCCGGCTGTTGGCCGAAGACGGCGAAACGCGCAAGGCCGCCCGCATCATCGAAGCCGCATGGCGCGTCAATCCGCATCCCGATCTGGCCGAGGCCTATGCGAACCTCAAACCCGGCGATTCGGCCCGCGACCGGCTCAGCCGAATCGAAACCCTGGCCCGACTGCTCCCCAACGAGGCCGAGGGCGCGCTGGCGATCGCCCGCGCGGCGATCGACGCGCGCGAATTCGCCATGGCGCGCAAGGCACTCGCCCCCTTGCTGCCGAAACCGACACGACGGGTGGCGTTGTTGATGGCACAGATCGAAGACCTCGACAGCGGCGACATCGGGCGCGCCCGCGAATGGACCAGCCGCGCGCTCAACGCCGCGCCCGATCCGGCCTGGACCGCCGACGGGTTGGTGTCGCCCAAGTGGATGCCGGTGTCGCCGGTCACCGGCCGGCTCGATGCGTTCCAGTGGCGGGTGCCGCTGGCCGATCTGGCGCTGCCCGGGCCGGTCATCGAGGCGCACCCGCCGCCTGAAGCGGAGCCCGCACAACTGCCGCACGCGATCGAACCGCCGACGCCTCCCGCCCCGCAGCCAGCGCCGCCTCCCGTTCCGGCTGCCGTCACCCCGCCCCCACCGGTCGATCCCGCCCCGGTCGCCCCCGCCCCGGTTCCCGCGGCTGCGGCGCCCGACCCGGAACCAGCCCCGGAACCAGCGCCGGAGCCAACACCGGAGCCCCCGCCGGCACCGCAGCCGGAGAAGAGTGACGGAGCCACGATGCCGCGCGCTGGCGCGACCGAGCCGGTCAACCCGCTGATGCATGCTCCGGATGACCCGGGTCCGGAGCCGGACGCCGAGCTCGAACCCAAGCCCAAGCCGGCGCCAGGTTCGCGCCCGACCGGATGGCGGCGCCTGTTCGGGTAACAGCATCGTTGCGGCCTCCGCATCCGCGCGTGATCGCGGCCGGCGGCCGGCAACATCACCGCGGTGGCGGCCGCCGGCTTGGTCGGCCCGGCGCTGGTCAATGATGGCGGAGGGAAGCTATTGTGCGGGTCCGGCGGGCCGCCCGAGGCCCGCTCAGGAGATTCTCGGTCATGACGACACGGCGTGCGAGCGACATCCTGCTCGACATCCTGCGTGACGAGGGCGTGACCCACGTGTTCGGCAATCCGGGTTCGACCGAAATGCCGCTGATGGACGCCCTGGTGGACGCGCACGACATCACCTACGTGCTCGGCCTGCAGGAGGCGACCGCGGTCGGCATGGCCGACGGATGGGCGCTGAAATCGGGCCGGACCGGCTTCGTCAACCTGCATGCGATGGGCGGACTCGGCAACGCCATGGGGGTGCTGGTCGCCTCCAAGGCCAGCAAGACCTCGCTGGTGGTGACCGCCGGCCAGCAGGACACCCGCCACCTGATGACCGAGCCGTGGCTGTCCGGCAACCTGGTCGATCTGGCCGCGCCGGTCACCAAATGGGCGACCGAGGTGCGGCGCAGCGAGGATATCGGCGCGGCCCTGCGGCGCGCCTTCGCGATCGCCGGAACGCCGCCGTGCGGACCGGTGTTCCTGTCGCTGCCGATGGATGTGCTCGACCAGGAGGTGACGAACCCGGCGCCGCGGCGCTCGGACACGCCGCGGCGCGGACCATCACCCGACGCGGCGGCGTTCGCGGCAACGCTCGCCGACCACGATCCCGACAAGATCGTGGTCCTGCTCGGCGACGACCTGCCGGCCGCCGCGGCGGAAGGCCTGGTGGCGTTCGCGGAGGCCGGCGGCTACGCGATCTGGGGCACCCAGCTGACGTCGCGCTCGGCATTCCCATCCGCCCATCCCTGCTGGGCCGGGGTGCTCAAGCCGGATTTCGCGGTGATGCGGCAACACCTCGCCCAGGCCGAAGCGGTGGTGCTGGTCGGCGGCCGCGCCTTCGTGGCGTATCCGTACCGCGACGTACGACCGCTGCGCGAGGGCGAAAAACTCTATCATGTGGCCGACAACGCCGAGGCGTTCGGCCGCGAGCACCCGGCCGACGTCGCCCTCCTGGGCGACATCGGGGCGACGCTGGCAGCGGTCGCCGCGGCGCTTTCCGTCCGCCTCGATCGCACCGCCGCTGCAGCCCGGGTCGCGGGGCGGGCGGAACGCAAGCGCGCGCAGGCCGGTAAGCTCCGGGCCGAGATCATGGCGGGCGGCCAGGGGCCGCTGTCGTCCGACGCCGCGGTGCTCGCGGTGGTGGATGCCCTGCCGGACGACTGCGTGATCGCCAACGATTCGGCCGCCACCTTCGGGGCCGTACAGGAGCTGATCACCACCCGACCCGGCCGCTATTTCTTCGCCCGCGGCGGCGTGCTCGGC
>JAVBUK010000455.1:0-7023 GCA_031555345.1 Xanthobacteraceae bacterium
CGACGCCTTGCCGACGCCGGTCCGGAAAGCGCGGATGGGAGAGTTCGCTCGGCCGGTCCTGGGCCGGAAGGAATAATCCGTTCCGCACTTTGGGCAGCAGAACGGCTGCGCCATCCTCAAGCGGTCGACTTCTCCGCGGGAGTTCGTGATCGCGTCGACGGTCTGGAAATAGATATGACCGCCGATGTGGCCAGCAGGAACGTCGTCGCGCTCGGTGACAGCGCCGGTGCTCGGGTCCAACGCGGCCTTCGCCCAGCGGTCGTAGTTGCGCTCGGAGGTGCGGGGCGTGGCGGTCTTCGGCCAAAAGACTGCGAACTGCCGCCACGTCATCTTGTCGTAGTATTCCGAGCCCGCCTTCTCCGGAATTGATTCCAAGTCCGCCGCCGACGGCAGAAGTTCCGTCACGTTGGTGTTGCCGGAGCCCGATCCACGTTGCCCGCCGAGAAGAAGCTCGCCGCAGGCTTCGCAGTACAGAAGTTCAAAGAGACGGTGTCCACGCGCGGAATCCCTGGTCGGCTTGCCGTGCGACACGCCTCGCTCGATTGTCAGGTTGTCTATCCTGATGCCGGCGTTCCCGGCGTCGACCGAGCCGAACAGCCCCTCGACGTTCCGGATGAATCCGTGAAAGCGAAACGAAGGCAGGCCCTGCGGAGTGGATGCCTTGTGGCTCGCGCTCTCCGGAAGTGCGCGGGCCAGCATCAGGCCCCTAAGCGCCCGCGTGGCGCCGGCGCTTCCGAAAATGTTAGCCGCGAGCCGATCGATCGAAGTGGCTCTCACGTTGCCGCCGTCGAGGCAGGCGCTCGTCAGGATCTCGGCGGCGCGGCGGGACAGCTGTTCAACGAACTGCGGATCTTGCGTAGCCAACCCGAGTGCCGCCCCGATCTTCTCGAGCGCGGCTTTGACCGGTTCGGACCGCGGCACGTCTCTGACGAGGCCTTCGTTCTTCGAATCCGAAGCGGCGACGAGATCAGCGAACGGCTCGACCGGCAGTCGGGTGAGCGTGACTCGATCAAGATGCGGTTTTCCGGGCACGACGCAATCACGCCAAAAGGCCTGCTCCTTACTGCCGGAGTCGCTCGGGCCCTGGCTCGTGCCGTAGGGAGCGAAGAGATCGCGCAAATATCGCAAGCTATGCGCCTCGTTCTCCTTATCGAGCGGAAGCGATGCGCTAGAGGCCAGTATCCGGAGCTTGTGGACTAACTCGGGCTTGTCGAGACCCAGCCGCTGCAGAAGCGATTTGATGAGGAACGACACTTCGGTACCAGCCGAACCGCGCACAAGATGCAATTCGTCGATGATGAGGAAGAGATACGAATCTGGGTCGCTCGCCAGCCACCCCCGCGTGGATTCGAAGACCTTATCCTCCACTTCGCGCGACAGCATGGTGCCCAGCATCGACGCGTTGGTAACCAGGATGTCCGGTGGGGCCCGATGCATGTCCCACCGGCTCACCATCTCGCCGCCATCGACCGACGGAAAGATGAACCTGGTCGGTTCCGGCGCCTTGTCACCGGCGGCCGCTGCAGCCTCGCGGGCGGCCGAGTCGTGCTGGCGCGCAGCATTCTGGTCGCTTTCGAACCGGCGCATCGCCTCCCGAAGCTCGGCGCCCCGCCGCGCCCTGCGCGATTTCTCGCCCTTGTCCTTGGAACGCCTCGGATGGATCTCATAGCCCGTCACCGGCGTCGAACTGGTGTACTGTCCAAAGAATATCCGGTTTCCGGCGAAGCGTTCATCCATCACGGCGCGCGCTTCGTCGGAGTCCAGTGTCCGGCGCAGTCGGACCATCTGGTCGTCGACCAGCGCGTTCATCGGATAGAGGATGATGGCGCGCAACGCCTTCGGCCGCTCGGGACTCTCGTGACGGCGCATGTGGACGAACGTGTCCCCGCCGGCCCACCACTTCTCCTGCAGGAAACACGGGCACGGCGCGGGCCACTTCACGGCCTCGTTCGCCAACGTCGCCAGCACGGGGAGCATGAAGCTCTCGGTTTTTCCCGAGCCCGTGCCCGAAGTGACGATTCCAGGCTTGCCGCGGTTCGATCCACGGAAGAGCATCTCGACCTGATGAACGTACGGATTGTACGTCGATTTACGTTTGATCGGACCCGCGGCTGGCTCGCCTTCGAACAATCCGGAGAGCGCCAATTCGACGAAGGCGGTTCGGCCAGCTTCCGACAAATGACCAAGCCGAGCGTCGGAAACGAGCTTCTCCAGAGGATCCCCGTACTGCTCGTACCGCAGAACGGGCTCGAGGAACGGCGTGGTCGCGAGCGCGCCGTCGGACTCAAGAAGTTTTCGGCGTCTGTCGGCCGTCTCCCTGCTCGAGATGCGGAACGCCGTCTCGACGTAGGAAATGAAGAAGTCTTTGATACGATCGAAGCCGCCAATCGGATCAAGCATGTGACGGTCCTCTGTTGTCGATCAGCTTCAAGCTCAGTTTTAGGTCTCCGGAGACCGATTCCAGAACCTCCTTCGAGAACACCCCCGCCTCGCCCTTGAGGACCGCTTTCGCCACCGGAATGAATTCGGCCAGCCAACGAGCGTCGGCGATTGACAGTCGGGCTGTAGCGGTGCCGATAACGGTCAATGCCACCGTGGCGTCCGACTGAAGGCCGGAAACGTCGACGACACGCCGGAATCCCTCGTTGTCGATCGAGGCCAGGGCGGCGATGCCAGCATTGCGCTCGATCCAACCCTCGGCGCGGAAGAGCGACGGGTTGTTCGCGGCGTCGCCTTCCTCGTCTCTGGCGCGCGTGACACAGAGCAGGAATTCTTTCGGGAGCGACCTTTGCTTGCCCGCGCGCCGCAGCGGGTCGATCCAGTACTGTGACGGAGAAAGCTCCGCGCGGCGGATCGCGCAAAGCCGAACGACCGCCTTCTCCTGCACATCGGATAACGCAAAGGTGAGCGCCGTCGGCGCGCCGCTGCCTGGGCGGCGCCACAGATCCTCATAGCTGATGACGGTGGGATCGCAGTCGAACGCCGTCATGGCGCCGCCGGCCAGCATCGACGACAGGACGTCGAGCACGTCGTCGGCCTCCGGGCCGTCGATGACCGGAACGCCGCCGCTCAGGATCAGCGCAGCCAGCCTCGCCACGCCGCGCCTGCCCGCGTCCGTGAGCATCTGCGACGCCTTCAGCCAGTCCGGAATTTCGCCGATCGACAGCGGCTTCGCCGACTGCGATGCACTTGCGAGCGGAAGCAACGGGCCGTCATCGACCTTCTTCGCCCGGTCGGTGGCATCCTGTAGGACCAGCTCCATCCGAAGCAAGCGGTCGATGTCGGCTTTGCGCTCGGCGACTTCCGAGGCTAGGCGGGCGACGTCGGCCGTCAACGCATCGATCTCGCCCACCTTCAGACGACGGCTTTCGTACAGAGCGTCGCGGGTCTTTTCCAATTCGGCCACGGCCTTTTCCAGGCCAGACTTCCTTACCTCGATCGCCGCCAGAGCCGCGTTTGTCTCGCGATCGATCTTCTCCTGAAGCTCCTTAAGGCTCGACTCTTCGAGCTCAGCCAACTCGGCTTCGAGCTTCTCAGTTCGCTCGCGCCTCACGTTTGCGAACTCCGCCTCAAGCGAAGTAGTCAAACCGGCCGTGATCTCTGTCCGCTTTGCGTCGACGGCCTCCGCAGTCAGCCGTGCGATCTCCTGATCGATGCGCGCGGAGATGTCGGGAGCGCGGCGCAGCGCGGCCATGAATTCAGCGACCAGCGCTGGCCTGGACGCGAGAAGCTCGCCGAGGCGACGCGACCGCAGGATCTCGTGAGCGATCTTCGGATCGGGCTCGCCGCCTCCAGCGATCAGGGCGGCAAGCTTGTCGGCATGCGCCAACAGCGTCGACGCGACGGCGGCAGTGGCCTTCTGTTCGTCACCTTCCGCAGCGAGCGCGCTCCGCACGATCTGCGAGACGTACTCCGCGTCGCTGGCCCAGTTGGTGATTTCGATCTCCGCAGACTGATGGTTTTTCTCCATCATCGAAACCGAACCGCCCGGAATCGGAATAGTGAGGACCTTGGCCGGATCGAAGCGGTAGACCGGCAACCGTCCCATATCCGGCGACGTCGCTCGGCATCTGCCGTCTCCCGACCGGGACATCCTGACCACGATCATCTCGCCGGGGCCGATGCGAAAGATCTTCTCTCCGGTGAAGCCATCCTGCAGGCCCAGCTCGACGAGAAGCCTGCGCGCCGCTTCAGGATTGGCGAGTCCGCTGACATCGTCGAACGGCAGCAGCTTCCTCGCGGTCGGCGATACCCAGCGTTGGCGTCGCGGCGGCCCGTCTAGAACCGGCCTCGCGACCACCCAATCGCCCTGCTTCAGCATCGCGCGCGCACCGCGCAGTTCGATCTCTCCGTCCGGCGGATATTCATCCTTGGACGTGTGCGTTAGATCCCGCATCATGCCATCGACCGACTGCGCGCGCGCTCTCATGAAGACCGAATCCCGCACGCGGGTGCATTGACCTACCACGAAGGTATTGCTTCCGCTCATCGGAAACTCCAGTGGGCCGGATCGAACGGAGCCCTTCCCGATACGAAGCGCCCGTCCGCAAAGACTAATCGTTCGGCGAAGCCGCTGTGCCTCGCGGACGCGATAACGTCCCAGGAGGCGCGCAGCGTCACGCCGGCGTCTATGGCGCCTGGCAGCAGCACCGCGATCTTCGCAGCCTGCTCCTGTCGGGCGACGTAACAGTAACCGCCGAACGGCAGGACCGCGGCGTTGGCCAAATTCTCGTATCGAAGCCAATGGGAAATCCGGTCCGGCAGGAAGCCGTCCCGACCCAACCTGACGAGTTGGCCCGCTTCGAAGCGGTACATCGCCCTGCCTGCCAGCATGTGTGCATGAACGATCGCGCTGCAGCGGGAGACGAACCTGCGCTCCTGCGCCGGTCCGGAAACGACATAGATGTCATGATCGCGCTTACCCAAATGGATCCACCGAGCGAGTCGCACGGGCGAGCGGGATCCCTCCGAGGTGAAGCGGCCCGCAACCCAGGACCACGTGCAGACGTGTTGATAGGCGTCAAGCCGGCGCAGCGGCGCGTCGTCGAATGCCGCTTGGCTGCGGCCCGGCATCGTCGCCGGTTTTGTCGGCCAACCAAGCGCCTCGCTCAGTTTGTTGGACGGTGCGCCCTCGGCACCGATCAACGGAACGCTCCAAGGCGACTCTGCTCGGCGGAACGCGCGCCCGCCGAGCGATTCGACGGCGCGCCGGAAGTCGCGGACCTGCAGCGCCGACACGCAGCCGTCGACTAGGACGAAAGCCCCTGCGTGCGACCGCAGCGACACTAGGGCAACCGGGCCCAGCACCCACGATCGGCCGCGAAACCGCGCGCGCAAGAACGGCGCAAGCGCAGTCGCATCCTGCAGGCTGCGCAGAAAATCCCAGCTGTTGATCTGCGGCGGCAGAGCCCTCTCCAGCAGCGGAATGAGATCGGACTCACTCCATCCTCTGCGGCCGCCCGCGTAGATTGCCTCGAGAAGGTCGTCCAGCGGCTCGGCAACCTCCTCCCAATCCCGCGGCGGCACGGCGACGTGCGAACGCAATTCAGTTGTGTCTTTCCACTCTGGCAGATCGACGACATTCGCCGGCGGATGCGATTCGTGAACAAAGGCGTCCGCGACGAACTTAAGCCGCGTCGCGGTCGCGGCGGAGCCCCCGAACTCAAAGACCCCAGCGAGCGGGTATGCGGCGTTGATCGCGTACAGATTGGGCTCAACCTCCTCGCAAACCAGTTCTGCCGCGTCCGCGTCGCCCTCAGCGGCAAGCGTCGGCAATCCCAAATCGGTCTTAATTTTCGGAAGCAGCGTGCGCCGTCCGAGCCAATGATGGTCCGTCCGCACGCCGCCTGTCACCGTCACACTCGAGATGATTGACGGCATTTCGCCCTTCGCGAAAAGATGGCGCAGCACCTCTTCCGCCTTCGCGGTCGGCACCGTGTCGATTGTCAGGCTCCACTTGCCGCTCGCCTGGAACCGGCCCAGCTTTGAGCCGATCGCGGCAGCCAGACGGTGGCAGAGCCCCACCTTGACCTCTCCGCGGCAGTCAGAAAATCGCGGCATCGCAGACCAACGCGCCGTGCCCACGCGCTTGAAGACCACGTAGCCGGCGTCCGCGACCTTGCGCAGGTTCGAGGCGCCGAGCTTATCGACCGCCTCCACGGCCGACTGCAGCGTCGAGTGCATGCTCCTACCGCTCGATTTGCCGGCGACGTCGAGTTGGAACTGCAGCAGCCCGTCTTCGTCGGGATAGAGCTCAAGTGTCACGTCCGCTGGCATGTCCAGGCTTCGGGCCTTGGCGACGGCGAGCACGAACTTCCAGAACCTATGGTCAGCAAGCGTGCGCTGTCCGCTCAGATATGCGTCGTAGAACTCGTCGAAGGCATCGTGCAATCCGAGCGAAGCACTCGATCGGTCGACCAGGTTGCGCAGCGTCGCCAGCATCGCGCGCTCATCGGTTATGATCCCCGGGTGCTGATCAAAAAAGTGGCCAAGGAACGTATGGTCGCGGCGGGACGGAAACGACAGCCGCAGCGAATAGCCTATCTGAACCCAGCCGTCGTCCTCGGGCAGGACGAGCTTGCGGAACGGCTTGCCGGCCTTTGCCTGACGGGTAAGCCAATCGCGTAGCGACCTCCACATAGTTGCGACGCCGGAGAGTTCGGAGAAGCTGCGGTCCACGCCGAGGAACGCGGCGAGCTTTGGCCTGAATTCGGCGGAGCCGCCCGCGTCGTCGCCGTCGAGTTGGCTGTCGACGAAGATCGTCAGCGCGAGATAGGCGAAACAGCCGGGGCAATTCGGAACAAGCTTCGTGTTGAAAGTCCCGTCTTCCAGGGCGGAGTACAACGCCCCTCGGCTGGTTAATAGCGCCTTCTTGAAAGAAGCGACCGCCTGGACACCGGCGGACACATCTTCCCCGGCCGCAAGCGCCAGCGTCTCGGGACTGATGTCGAAAGATCTGATCGGCCCGACGCCTTCGCCCGCCGCCATCAAGAAGCGCCGCGTGAGCGCCTCTTCCCAGTCGGC
>JAVBUK010000323.1:0-3713 GCA_031555345.1 Xanthobacteraceae bacterium
TTCCCGACCACATTGGAGGAAATCGTCGTCGCGGTAGTGACGACGGAACGTCCCGCGCCCCCGCCGCTGCCGCCGGCACCACCGTTGCCCGGATCGCCCTCGATCCACCCGGTCACGGCATCGCCACTCCCGCCCTGATAACCGATGCCGCCGCTGGCGCTGTCGCCGCCGGCACCGGCGGTGCCGCCAGCCGCGCCAGCCCAGGCCGGACTGCTGTCGAACGTCATGACCAAGGCCGGGCTGAGCAAGGCCGTGGTTAGCAGCAGAGTCGCAGCCCTGCGTTGCAGCCGGGTCCGTTCGCGCTTCGGATTCGAATCGCAGCCGCGGCGATTGGGAAGACGACGCATAACTCGATACTCCACCGGCTGGTTATCGAACAGCCGACACCGTTGGCGCGCCGGCCTTTTGGCCGGGCACCCAGGCGCTGGACAGGAATGGGCTTTGGTGGCGTTCCACCGTTGGTGACGCGGCCAATGATTTCAAAAAACGTATATCCGATCAATAAAACAGTAATTATAGCATAAACGAACCGTAAACGTTACTATTACCCTATAAATAAACGATAAAATTTGGTAAATGACCGGTATGATGATGTGTGTTCACCAGGTGTATACTTGAAGCGGATGGTTTTTACGACAAACAAATCGCCTAGCTGAAGTTGTTAACGATCAAAACCGATGCATTTTTCCTGTATTACTTATGGTCAAACCAAACAATCCAGGCGCAATCCGGCGGGCTCGTCATCCTCGCTCTCGGTCACCGCGGATCATTCCACAGAGGCATGGCCCCGGATCACTCAAAGAAAGCCGACGCCGTTCCGGACTCGTGTGACCAACGCGCGCCCATTCCGCTGGCGCTGGCCGGCCGGCGCCCTACCATGCGGCCCGATTCGTGGGGGTCGCGTGCGCCGTCCTGTCTCGCTGCTGTTCTGGTTCCTGGCCATTGCCGCGCTCGCGGCGGTGAGCCAGGGCGTGCGCGAAGGGGTGCGCGAAGCCGGCCGATGGGCCCCCGACTGGGTGCCCGGCTGGGCACCCCCATGGAGCCCCCGGACTCCGTCGTCGACGCGCCCGCTTCCGCGCGGGCCTGTCACCGGTCGCGCCTGGGTGATCGACGGCGACACCCTCCAGGTCGCAGGCGAGCGCGTACGCCTGTTCGGCATCGATGCGCCCGAACGCTACCAGGATTGCCGCGACGGCGACGGACAGGACTACATCTGCGGGCGTGCGGCAATGCGCGCCTTGATCGGCCTGATCGGCCGCACCCCTGTCACCTGCACGCCGCTCGAACACGACCGCTACGACCGTGACGTCGCGCTGTGCATGGTCGCCGGCCGCGACCTGTCCGAGGCGATGGTGCGCGCCGGCCAGGCGATCGAGCTTGCGCGGTTCAGCCGCGGCCGCTACGGCGCCGCCGAGCGCGAGGCCCGCGCCGCCCGCCGCGGCTTGTGGGCCGGCTCGTTCGAGCGGCCGGCGGAATGGCGGCACCGGCACGGGCGCTGACCCCGGGGCACGCGCAGGGGACGCGCGCAGAGAACGCAGGCAACCCGCGAAAGCAGCACGGCGCCGTCACTCCGGCGCGGCAAGGCGGCCTCACGCCGGCGGTGCGACGGTTGCGTCCTGGCCGCTGCGCACCAGCGCGGCGGCGACGAAGCCGGAGGCCTTCTGCTCCTCGATGAAGGCACCGAGATAACCGGCCGCGGCGAGCCGCCCCTTCGGCACCGCCATCGCCTGGCGGATCTCCATGAACCGGCCGCCGATCACCCGGTAGCCGGGATTCTCGGCAGCATATTTGACCAACGGTTGTCTGACGTTGGCGGCGGCCTCGAGCCTGTCGGCGACGAAGGCGGCGATCGCCTGGCCGCCGGTCGGCGCCGGCACCAGCGTGGCGTGCTTGAGTGCGCGCTCGAGATAAAGGTGATAGGCTGAGCCGTGTCCGACCGCGATGCGGATGCCGGGCCGGTCGAAATCCGCGACCTCCCGCAGCGGCGAATCGAGCGTCACCATGTAGGTGCCCTCGATGATCACATAGGACGGAGTGAACTCGAGTTCGACGGCCCGCACCGGATCGAACGCGATGAACGCGACGTCGAGCGCGCCCTCTTTCATCGCTTCGAACACCTTTCCGGCGGCGTCGAACGGCACCAGATCGAGCGGCAGGCCGGTGCGACGGGCGAGCTCCCCCGCGAGATCGACAGTCACGCCCCTGGGCGCGCCGTCCGGCGCTTTCTGCGCCAGCACCGGATTGCCGAAGTTGATCGCGGCACGCAGACGCCCGGTCGGCGCGAGATCGTTGAGAACATCGGACGAGTTCGGTCTCACCATGCGGCCTTTCTGCGGCTGGTGCGGCGGCTTCGACGTTCCGGTCACTCTCGCGGCGCCCGCTGGATCGCAACGTCGAATCCAAAACCACACTGGCATCTTGACCGTCGTCCACCGCCGGCGCAACTGCGGCGACGCCGCGCGGCACGAAACCCTCATGGTGAGGAACCCGCGCAGCGGGTGTCTCGAACCATGAGGCCCGGGCGGTGCGGCCCCGGACCGTCGACCTCCCGGACCTCGTCTTCTCGGCCTCACCCTTCGAGACGGCCGCTGCGCGGCCTCCTCTGGATGAGGACAGAGGGCGCGCGGCCCACCGCAGGTCCGCATCTCAAACCCTCATGGTGAGGAACCCGCGCAGCGGGTGTCTCGAACCATGAGGCCCCGGCGGTGCGGCCCCGGCCCTCGACCTCCCGGGCCACCCGGGCATCGGGCCAAACAACCGATGGTTTCTTGCGGTACTATTTGCGTACGCACTACCCCACGTTACTGCTTCGGCGCAGGCGGGGTGGAGGGGTCCCATCGCATGCGGCTATTCGAGCACACGCTCTTGCAGGCGATCACGCGTGCCTTGTGGCGAGCGCAAGCGGTGCCTCGGTATTGCGCTGCGCGGCTCGATATCGCAGAGGCTTTTCCCGTCCTGGTGAAGACCGGCGCGGTCCGCGCGTGCTCGATCCGGCGGTGGTGGCGCAGATCGCGGCGTTCCGGGCGCGGCTGCAGGCCAGCGTCGGCGAGGTGGTGTTGGCGATCGCCAACCTGCCGCGCTACCGCAACCAGACGCTCGCCGATGCATCTGGTGGTCGAGCCGATGACCCGCGACCGTGTCGCCGTCGCCAAATCTCCCGCCAGCGAGAGCAAGCCTGAGGAAACCGCCGGCATCGCCATCTGGGCCAGCGTGTCCGACGAGGTCGACGCCAGGATCCGCGAACAGATCCAGGCGCGGGTGTTTCCGGTGCGGCTGAAGCCGGAGGACTGGACCAGCGGCGAGATCCACTGGCTGCTCGACGTCATCGCGCCGACACAGAAGGTGGCGACCGCGGTGCTGGCGAACTTCAAGCAGGTGGTCAAGGACAAGCCGATCCGGATCCACCCGCTCGTGACGCAGCTCGTCGATCCAGCTGTGTTGGACAAGATGCGGGTGAAGCCGGCGGGAGACGAGAGCACGAATATGGAGACCGCATCTCCAACCAAGACCCCTCACGACGAAAGATTATAAATCAAAAAAGTGATGGGTTTGAAACGACCCATTCAACGGATTAGAGCTCACTGAGCATCAGAGGGATGCGACATGGTCTTCAAAGTCGAGCTCAAGCTGGTACTGACCGATTTGGTCGACCCCGATCTCAAATTACGACTTTCGGGGGGGGGGGGGGGGGGGGGGGGCGAGTTTGGATTTGG
>JAVBUK010000364.1:0-8239 GCA_031555345.1 Xanthobacteraceae bacterium
GCGTAGGCGAACAGCAGCAGACCGCCGCCGATCGAGAAGAACCAGAACGCCACCGGGATGACGCTCTTTTTCGCACGCTCGCTGGCGATCCACTGCACCACGAACCGCATGGTGAACAGCGCCTGGCCGACGTAGCCGACCAACACCAGCCACGACAGCTTGATGATGAACACGTTGTAGAGATAGTTGCCGACCTCGCGCGACAGATCAACCAGCATCGCGTCCGACCTCCGTCACCACCGGCACACGCTTGCGGCGCCGGACCAGCCACCACACGCCGGCCAAGTCCAGGATGCCGACCCACAACCGATCCCACAGGCCGTAGTTGGACGTCCCTGCCCGCCGGCTGCGGTCGACCACGTCGACATAGGCGACCTGGTAGCCCTCGCGGCGCATCAGTGCCGGAAGAAAGCGATGCAGGGCGTCAAAATAGGGCAGCGACAGGAAGACGTCGCGCCGGAACGCCTTGAGGCCGCAACCGGTGTCGCGCGTGCCGTCCTTGAGGACCGCGTTGCGCACCTTGTTGGCAATGCGCGACTGCATCCGCTTGAACCCGGTGTCCTTGCGACCCAGGCGCTGTCCGGCGACCAGTCCGACACCCGCCCCGCCCTGCTCGAGCGCCGCGACCAGCGCGGGCAGGAATTTCGGATCGTTCTGGCCGTCGCCGTCCAGCGTGACGACGATCGGCGCGCGCGCGGCCGCGACGCCGGTGCGCACCGCCGCCGACTGGCCGCACGACGCCGCGTGCTTGAGCTGCCGCAGCCACGGCCGCTCGCGCATCAGCACCGCCAGTTCCGCCTCGGTCGTGTCGGTCGAGCCGTCGTTGACATAGACAACCTCGAAGCGGCCGCACGGCGCCAGCGCCGCCGCGATCTCCTCGATCAGCGGGCCGACATTGCCGGCTTCGTTGCGCACCGGGACGACCACCGTCACGGCCGGGAGGTCTTCTGCAGGAAAATCGGTGTCGGTCATTGGATTCCGTGCCGGCACGCCTGCCGAACACGCTCCCCTTCATTCGCAGAGTTTTTATGGGCCGCGCAACGCGCGGGCAACCTTTTTGATTCGGCCGATCGACGGGCCGGGCCACGGCCGCGCCGCGCCGTCCGCGCCGACGTAGAAGGCGATCCGCCGCGCCGCGAACCAGTCCCGCACCATCACGGCGCCGAGCGCCCCGAACGCTGCGCCGGCGATCACGTCGCTGGGAAAATGGGCCGCGACGACGATGCGGCTAACCCCGATCAGCACGGCAAAAACCCACAACAGCGGCCGCGCCCGCGGAACGAGAAACCCGATCGCGACCAGGGCCGCGAACGTCGTGGTGGTGTGGCCCGACGGAAGGCTCGCATAGGCCGACCGCCAGGCGAACGGTTCGTACGCGAACGGCCCCAGGTCGGACGGACGCGCCCGACCGATCAGGCGCTTGACGATCGTGACCAGCAGGCCCGGCACCCCGATCGCGACGAACAGGAAGCCGAACCGGGCCGCCAGCGCGGCCAGGACGCCGTAGCCGAACCGCGTGACCGGCGCGGCCGCGGCAGCGACGCTCGCCAGATAGAGCATGCCGAACGGCACCAGGAACCATTGCGACTGACCGAAATCGGTGAACCAGTTGAACGCGTTGTTGATCGTTTCCGGCAGCCGGTTCGCGAGGTTGATCACCTTCTGGTCGAGCAGCAGCATCGACAACACGACGATCGCGACGACCAGCAGGCCGCGCACCCTGTATCGCCGCCATGCGGGGATGACCGGCGCGCCGCCGTGGCGGGGTCGTACCGGACGAAACACAGCCCCGGTCCACGAATCGAGTGTGCGGAGGAACCCGGCGCCCCACGACCAACCGACGCGGGCACCGCCCGCGCTGTCGCCCGCCTTCATGGCAGTTTTTCCGCGCTGTAGACCGAAACGCTGATCGAACGGCCCCCGCTCAGGTTGATGCCTTCGACGCGCGGGCCGGCGAAGTAGCGCAACCCGATGGCATCGGCGCGCTGGACGAACGAACGCTCCAACCGGTTTTCCACCAAGACGATCCGGCATCCGCCGCGGGCCAGGAACTCGGCGGCGCCGGCGCCGTCGACATGAGCCACCGAGGTGCCGATCAAGAAGACGAGGCTCGGCTCGTGGAAGCCGGCGGTCGCGACCTGCCGGCCGGCGCAGCCGGGCTCGCGCACCGCCCGCTCCAGATAGACCGCCGGAAACAGCCGCGGCACCATCGGAAAGGTCGCCCCGTAGAGCGCGCAGGCGATCAGAATCGAAGCGGTGCCGGCCCGCAACAGGGACACTTCCGGCCCGTCCACCTGGTACAGCCACCAGGCGAACAGCGCGAAAATCAACGCCGCAATGGCGAACGGCCACGCCAGCAGGCCCGCCTGCTGGCCGTACCCGACATTGAGCCAGAGGGCGACCACCGCCACGCCGACGCTCAGGACGAACCACCAGAGCGTGCCGCGCACCAGCCAGCGGTGGCGCGACAGCATGTTGCCGTCGAGCACGCCGGCGATCAGCACGGCGATCGCCGGATAGAGCGGCAGGACGTAGTGCGGCAGCTTGGTCACGACCAGTTCGAACACGATCCACGACGGGACGATCCACGCCAGCAGGAACTTGGCGCCCGGTTCGGCGCGGTCACGCCAGACCGCCGGCGCCGCCAGCCCCGCCAGCATGGCGCCGGGAAAGAACGTCACCCAGAACAAGACCAGATAGGTGCCGGGCGGCGCGCCGTGCGATTCCTGTCCGCTGCCGACCTTGGCCAGCATGTCGGCGCCGATCGAATCGGCAAAAAAGCTGTCGCCGCTGCGCAACACGATGGCCAGGAACCAGGGCAGGACCAGGATCAGGACCCAGACGATGCCGGCGAGCGGCTTGAGTGCCGCGAGCCATCGCACCGAGCGGTCGAACGCCATCAGGCAGGCCGACGTCAAACCGACAAACATCAGGATCAACGGCCCCTTGATGAGGATGCCGGCCGCGATCGCGGTCCAAAAGATCCCCGGAAGCAGCCAGGATCGCCAGCTCTCCCGCCCCCCCTCGCGCGCGCCGTCGTGCCACCCATAGCCGGACAGGTAGGCGCGACCGAGCGCGCCCATCGCCGCCACCACCGTGAGCAACAGCACGGCATCGGTCTTGGCCAGGCGCGCCTCGACGCCGAGCAGGATCGACGTCGCCATCATGGCGCCCGCCAGCACCGCCGCCCGGCGCGTAACGAAAGCCAGCGCCGCCCAATAGGTGAGCAGGACCGCGCCGACCGCGCCGATCAACGACGGAATGCGGTAGACCCAGATGCGGGTCAGCGTACGCGGGCCCATGACGGCCTCGCCGGCCTTCACCACCGCGGCCTGCAGCCAATAGATGCCGACCGGCTTTTTGTAGCGGGTCTCGTCCTGGAAGCGGATGTCGACATAGTCGCCGGTCTCGATCATCTGCTTGGTCGCCTGGGCGAACCGGGCCTCGTCCCGATCGACCGGCGGTATCTGAAAGAAGCCGGGCAGGAATGCCAGCAGGCAGACGAGGACCAGATAGGCGCACGCATGCATATGCGAGCGCGTCGCGAAATCGACCAGCGATCGCAACCCGGCTCCCGGTACGCTTTTGCGTGGCTCAACCCTGGTGGTTACCGGCATGGTCCCCTGTTCACGCCATCACGCGCCATCCGCTTGTTCATTTCGTGGTCCGCAGGCGGCGACTTCGCTCAAGTGCCAGGATCGAGCCTTTGCCTTGGGCTTGACGAAATCCGGCGGGTCCGCGCATCGGATCAACCGGATTTGGTGTAACTCTCGGCGCAACATAGAGAAATGTCCATCGCCTGGGAAGCATGCTGATGATGCGGCAAAGCTGCCCGGCATTACTGCAGGCGCACCATCACGCTGTTGCTCGCGCCGACCGCGTCCATCACCGTCAGGCGGACAAATCCGGGTCCATCGGGACGAAAGAACAGACGATGCCGGTCGGCTGCCGCCGGCAGCGGCACCCCGTTGACCAGTACCGTCAACGGCTGCACTCCCCCCGAAATCTTGAGCGCAATGGGATCGGGCGGCCCGTCCGGCACGGCCGCGAACTCGAGGCGGGCTCCATCGGGCGGGAACAGGATGCGTGGCGGCGGGCTGGCGCTGTCGCTCGGCAGGATCCCAGGCCGGAAGCGCTGGAGCGGCAACGGCAATCGGGCATTTACCACCATCAGGGCACCGCGCGGGGCTTGGGGCAAAGGCGCGAGCCGGCCCAGCCGGGCAAAAGCATCGAACAGGATCGGCGCCGCAGCCGCCCGGCCGATCAATCCGGGAACCGGCACCCCATCCGCCCGGCCGACCCACACCCCGATGGTGCGTCTGCCGTCGAAGCCGACGGCCCAGGCGTCGCGATAACCGTAGGACGTGCCGGTCTTGAACGCGATCCGCCCGGCCACCGCACTCTCCGGCGGCGGCGCACCGAGCAGAATCTTGCCGACGTACCAGGCGGCCACCGGATCGAGCAGGCGTTGCGTCCGCGGCGGCGCGCCTGACAAAGCGCCGGACACGGCGTCGGGGTCGGCCAGCCTTTCCGTCAGATCGATCGTGGTGCCGAGCCGGGCCAGGCCGGCATAAAGCTTCACCAGATCACTGAGCCGCACCCCCACGCCACCCAGCCCCATGGCCAGTCCTGGCGCCTCGCCCTTGGGCAGGACGAGCGCACCGCCGGCCTGGGACAGGCGGGCGGCGAACCGGTTCACGCCCACCTTGTCGAGCACCGCGACCGCCGGAACGTTGAGCGAGAACTGCAGCGCGCGGCGCACCGTGACCGTTCCCAGAAAATTCAGGTCGAAGTTTTCCGGCGCATAGGCGCCGTAACGCACCGGTTTGTCCTCGATCAGGGTCTCGGGATGAATCAACCCGTCCTCGAAGCCGACCCCGTAGATGAACGGCTTGAGCGTCGAACCCGGCGACCGCAGCGCGCCGACCATGTCGACCTGCCCGGCCCGGCGGGCGTCGAAATAATCGGACGAGCCGACATGGGCGATCACCTCGCCGCTCGCATGGTCGACCGCCAGGATCGCGGCCGACACCTCGCGGCCGAGCCCGACGGCGCGCTCGCGCGCCAAGTCCTGGAGCTTCTGCTGCGTCGGCGCATCGATCGCGAGACGGTGCAGGCAGCGCTGCGGCGCCTGCGCCACGGCCGTTTCGGCGGCATGCGGCGCCAGCATCGGCATCGGCCGCCGCCCGGCGACGACCGCTTCCCCCTTGGCCCGCGCGACGTCGGCCGCGGCGACGATTCCTCGCATGGCGAGACGATCGAGCACGCGGTCGCGGGCGGCGCGCGCGGCCGCGGCCGAACGATCGGGCCGCCGCGCTTCGGGCGACTGCGGCAGCGCGACCAACAGGGCGATTTCGGACAGGCTCAGCTTGCGCGGCTCCTTGCCGAAATAGGCGAGCGAAGCGGCGCGGACGCCTTCGAGGTTGCCGCCATAGGGCGCCAGGCTGAGATAGAGCGCGAGAATCGCGTCCTTGCCGAGCGCCCGTTCGAGCGCGATGGCGCGCACGATCTGCCGGACCTTGGCGCCCAGACTGCGCTCGGCGCGCGGCTCCAGCAGTCGCGCGACCTGCATGGTGATCGTGGACGCCCCCGACACGATGCGGCGATGGGTCGTGAACTGGCCTGCGGCGCGCGCCAGCGCCAGGATGTCGACGCCGCCATGACTGTGGAAGCGCCTGTCTTCATAGCCCAGCAGGGCGGCGAGGAAACGCGGGTCGACGTCCTCGGTCCTGACCGGCAGGCGCCAACGGCCGTCGCTCAAGGCGAACGGCCGCAGCAAGCGCCCGTCGCGGTCGACCACCACGGTCGAAAACGCGAGGTCTTTTCCCAGCGGCGCCGGCCCCAGCGAGGCGACCCAGGCGAGCGCGCCGACGACGATCGAGATCAGGCCGACCAGCACGGCCGCCACAGCGCTGCGCCACCTCCCCTTGCCTGGGGCGGCAACGGAAGGAGCGGGGTCGCGGTCGCTGCCGTTGGTCGTCATCACCGTGCCGCGGTCACCTCGAGCTTGGCGCTGCCGGTGCGACCGAAACGGTCGGGACGGTACATGTCCTCCACATAGGCCTGGGGCAGCACGTAGCGGCCGGGCGAGACCGCCCGCACCACATACGCGACCGTGAACACCGGGGTGTCGGAGCTCTTGCGGTCGAACGCGGCATTGAACCGATCGTCGCGGAATTCCGCGTTGACCGGTTCGGCCGCGTTTTCGATCCACGACAGCGTGCCGGTGTCGCCCGATGACACCAGCCGCGGATTGTCGATCTCGAACCCCGCTGGCAGGTAGTCGGCGACGATCACCCGGCCGTATTGCGGCTTGGGCTCGGTGATCTTGAGCACCACGGCGAGCCGGGTGTTCTGCTTCACGCTGGCGATGTCGACCGGCTCGCCCCCGAGCGTGAAGTATTGCCGCTCGATCTTGAACCCTTTGTCGATGGCCGGCTCCGGCGTCACCGGCGCGCCGGTCACCGTCACCACCGCCTGCAGGGGTCCCTCGCCGGTGTTGGTGATCTTGACCGGCTCGCGCAGGTTCGCGGCCCGGTACGACCGATACAGCGGGCCGGTCCGGGTCTCGCCGCCGATCGACAGCGACAACCCACGGGCGTCCTTGCCGAGCGCCCGCGCGGCGAGCACCATCCAGGCGTTCTCCTGGGTCGACGTGAAGGTGGTGGCGTTGCGCGCGGTTTCCACCCGTTCGATCGCGGTCCGGATCAGCGGCGCGGCCGCCCCACCCTCGGCCGCCAACGTCACCACCGCGGCGGCGTCACGCAGCGTCGAGCCGTAGTCCTCGCGCCCGGTTTCGAACAGGGGCGGCGGCTTGACCGCTTCGACCGCGGCGGCATAGGCGCGTTCGGCCCGCGGCCGGTCCCCCATCAGCGCCAGCGCGGCGGCGATCTGCGCCTTGGCGATGGGGGTGGCGATGTCCGACATTCTGGTGTCGGCGAGGTAGCGCAGGTCGCCGATCGGTGCCGTGCCGTTCCTCGCCAGCACGTAGAGCGCATAGGCGAGATCGCGGCCGCCGTCCTTGCCCGGCTCGTCGACGTTGCCGACGTAGTTCCTCAGCCGGTCGAGCGCCAGCTTGAAGGCGATGTCGGGCACCGCGTATCCACGCTCGCGGGCGCGGGTGAGGAAATCGGTGACGTAGGAGTCGAGCCAGGCGTCGTCGCCGCCGACCGACCACGCGCCGAACGAACCGCTCGAATCCTGCCGCGCCAACAGCCGCTCGATTGCATCCTTCAGCCGCGGCTCGACCGCGGTGTCGAGCGAGAGATGCGCCTCCGCAGCCAGGTCGTTGACGTAGAGCAGCGGCAGCGCGCGGCTGGCGATCTGCTCGCTGCAGCCGAACGGATAGCGGTCCAGCGCCTTGAGCAGACCCGCGGCGTCGAGTGCGGTCGACGGCCCGACCGACACCGCGACCCCGCCGGTGCCGGCCACCAGGTCGGCGAACAGATCGTTCGACAGCGTGACGCTCTCGCCCTTGGCCACCGGCCGCACCGTCCGGCGCGCCAGAATCTGGGTCGCCGGCCTCGTGGTCAGAAGATAGTTGCGCTCGAGCGCGAAATTGCCCGGCCCCGCGACCTTGACCTTCACGGCGGCGACGCCCGCCGCAGTGGCGGTGATCGGGATCGCCAGATGATCGCGCTGCTTGGCGGCGAGGGTCAGCGACTTCGCCGCGCCGTCGACCCCGACCGACACGTCGCTCTCCACCGAGACACGGTACGGACCGGCGGCACCTTCGACATTGTCGATGTCGAGCTGGATGTTGCTGCGGTCGCCGTCGAGCAGGAAACGCGGCAACGTCGCCGTCACCACCACCGGATCGCGCACCGTCACGTCGCCGCTGGCGCGGCCGACCTTGTCCTTGGACCACGCCACCGCCATCACCCGCACCGTGCCGGCGAACTCGGGAACCTCGAAGACGATTTCGGCGGCGCCGTCTCGACCGACGGAGATGACGCCGGAGTAGAGCGCCAGCGGCGGCTGGGTCGGCGGGCTCGCCGCGAACCCGGCCGAGGCGTCGCCGCCCGAGCGGATCGCACCGCTTGCGCCCTGCATGCCATCGATCAGCTGACCATAGAGGTCGCGGATATCGGCGGTGAGGCGGCGCTGGCCGAGATAGTAGTCGTCCGGTGCCGGCGGCTTGTATCGGGTGAGGTTGAGGATGCCGACGTCGACCGCGGCGACCACCACACGCGCTTCTTCGTTGGCCAAGCCGTCGATTTTCACCGGCACGCGCAGCGTC
>JAVBUK010000317.1:0-12954 GCA_031555345.1 Xanthobacteraceae bacterium
GCCGACCCGGTGTCGCCGGACGCCGGCGGTCCTCGCCGACAAACCGCGCGTTTTCGGCGCGCGGGGCCATCTCCGATACCGCCCGCATCGGTGGCGAGATGCAATCGGCGAGGTCGTGATCGTCCTGGACTCGGCCACAAAGCGTCAGTACTGGTCTGCGCGTGCTTGATCCAGCGGGCGCCATCTTTCCTCATTCGACGGCGGGCCATGACATCCGATTCTCGTATTCCGGCCAGGCTCCTGGTCGGGCTCGCCATTGCCGTCGCCACCGACACGGCGCTGCAGCTGGTGTGGAAGACCGGCATCGCGGATCTTCCCGACACGACGTCGGCGGGGGAGATTCTGGTCGCGGTCGCGGCGGCGCCGATTTTCCTGGTGGTCGTCGCCCTGATGGCGATCCAGTTGGTGAACTGGCTCAAGGTGCTCGACCACGCCGATCTCAGCTTTGCCAAACCGTTCACGTCGCTGAGTTACGTCACCGTCAGCCTGCTGTCGGTGTTCTATCTCGGGGAGCGGATCGACCCGATGCAGGTCGTCGGCATCGCCATCGTGGTCGGCGGCGTCTGGTGCGTGGCTTCGACACCGCGCAAGACCGTCGAGGAAACGGCGCCATGACGGCGACCGCGATCGGCATTCTCCTCGTCGTGGTCAGCACCATGGTGGAGGGCTTTGGGCAGGTGTTCCTGAAGAAGTCGGCGCTGGAAACGATGCGCCGCCGGTTCTGGATTCTGCTCGGCGTCACGGTCCTCATCGTCGAGGTTCTGTTGTACTCCGGAGCGCTGCATTTTCTCGCGGTCAGTACCGCTTTTCCGCTCACCAGTCTGAGTTTCGTCGTGGTGACGGTGCTGTCACGCTGGCTGCTCGACGAGGTCGTGACGCCGCGGCGATGGGTCGGCGTCGGCCTGATCCTGATCGGCACGACGCTGATCGTGGTGCACGCATAGCGCGCCGGTGGCCCGCAACGCCGACCCGGGCTCGCGGCCGGAGGGCGATCGAACCGCAGACGACCGTCTGCTACGGTCTCGCGTTCTTGCGATCGACGAATTCGCGCACCCCGGGGAGGATGTCCGCCAGCACCGCGGCGGCTTCGTCGCGGGTCATGCCCGGACGAATGCGCGGGTGATAGAGGATGTTGAGGAGATACTGGTCGTAGAGCCCGAACCGCCCGAGCTGGACTTCGTCGTTGAACATGGTCCAGGGGATCGTTTCGTCGTCGTTGATCGGCCCCAGCGCCTGCAGCACCTCTTCGTAGGCGCAGTCGGTGAAGATGAATTCGCCGGCGTCGATCACCAGGATGACGTCCGAGTGGACGATGCGGAAGCGATCGTCCTTGCGGAGCCCGGACAGGCATTGCGGTCGCAGCAGGCTTTCGATCCGGCGGGCGCGCTCACGTCCGTAGACGTTGCGGATCGTTCCGGGCAGCTCGCGGTCGCGCACCAGCCTGATGACCATGTTGGCGGCGTCGCGTTCGGCGACGACGGCGATGTCGAGGCCGGCGATCCGCTCGTGGATGTCCCCGATCACGTGTTCGAGCCGGCGACGGTGATCGGTCCGTCCCCCGTCGACGATGAAGACGCGAACCGGCGCGGCGTACTTGCGGACGCGATCGACGCGGGGGCCGCCGTGGAGTTCGGCCCCGAACACGATCTTGAAGAAACCCTCGGCGATCTCCGCATCAGTGAACGACCGGACCGCGACACCGCGTGACGCAACGCCCGCCGGTGTCCGCTGTGACGGAACCGCCGGGCCGGCCAGCAGCACGCACAGTGCGACGCCGGCCGTCACATGCAGCGCGTGCCGCCGTGCGAGCGTACCGAGCAAACGGAGCAAGTGGATCGCTGCGGCCATGGCCCCCGTCGCCGGCGGAACAAGCGGATCCGGCGGCGACGCGCCGTGGATCCCGGTCCATTCGGGGCAGGCCGCGGCCTGCCCCTCGGTGGTGACCTCACCGGCCGAAAAATCGGCGTCGTGCATGGCGTCCCGCGGTCGCGGGGCGCCGGACGCGATTGGTCAGCCGGTGGGGGGCGCCCGTGAGGCCTTGGCCTGCAAGGCGCGGATTCGTTCCGCGAGATCGCCCGAGGGGCGGTCGCCGGCGGTCGGACCGTTGACGCGCGGTTCGGCGGACGCCGGCGTCTCGTCCCCGGTCAGGATCGCGTCGATTGCCGAACCGGGGCCTTCGAGCGCGGCCGTCAGGCGCGCCATTTCGGCGGCGATGTCGTTGATCCGCTCGCGCACCAGGGCGTTCTCCACGTTCTCGGCGGTCGACGTCGCCTCGATGTTGCGTCTCAGCGTCGCGATCTCGAGCTGCAGCCTCGCCCGATCGTCGCGGACTCGGTCGATCTCGGTTTCGAGACGCGCTGTCTCGGTGCGCAGCATGTCGGCGGCACTGATGCGGCGGATCTCGGTGGCGGCGAGTTCGGCGCGCAGATGGGCTTCCGACGCGTGTGTATTCTCCAGTTCGCCGCGCGCCTGCGTGAGGGAGTGCTGGTGTTCGGTCAGCAGCCGTTCCTGATCGGCCAGACGCGTCTCCTGCTCCCGGGTGCGGCGGCCGAGGAGTTCGGCTTCGGCGGTCCGTGCCGCCAACTGGCGTTCGAGCTGGTCGACGCGTTCGCCGAGGTTTTCGGCCTTGCCGCGCTCGTCGGCGAGCGTCGTGGCGACGGCCTGTGCTTCCTTGCCTTCCCTGGCGAGGCGATCTTCGGTGCTCTTGAAATCGCGCTCGAGGTGGTTGAGGCGTTCCTTGAGTGCCGCGGACTGGGCCTGCAGCGCCACGATCTCGACCCGCTGGGCGTCGGCGTGGATGGTGCGCTCGTCGAGATCGGCGGTGAGCCTGGCGAGTTCGGCCTCTTTTTCGGCCAGCTCGTTCCGGGCATCCTGCTGCGCCCGGCTGTTGATCCGGTCTTTCTGCTCGGCGGTGCCGATCCGGTCGAGCAGCGTCTTCTCGCGCGCCTCGATGGCGAAGATGGTGGCGGCCTTTTCGCCGAGTTCGACCTTGAGACGATTGATCGCCTCGGTTTTCCTGGCGAGTTCGCCGGCCAGGCCGGCGGTGCGCGCGGTGAGCTGCTCGATGCTCATCTCCAGGCGTCGTGTGGACATCGCGTGCTCGGCGCGCAACTGGTCCTTCTCGGCTTGAATTTCCGTCATCGACAGCGGCGTTGCCGCATCCAGGCGACGCATGGTGAGCCGCACGGCGCGGTTATGGACGAGAGGAACGACCAGCAGGCCAAGCAGGCCGGCGACCAGGAACCCGATGCCGAAATACATGATCGATTCGATCATGAACGCGCCTCCCGCCACCAACACGGCCGAAAAACCATGCCATGGCCGCAACGTTTGTGCCAGCGTTCCGGGTCGTCACCCGTGATGCCAGGACCGAATTCCTGGCCGGGCGGCGGAAAAGGGGGCCGGTGAAAAAGGTCCCGTGCGACTGTGCTCAGAACGGGTTCCAGGTCGATTGCGGTGTGAACTTCAGGTAGCCGATGTTCGCCCCCAGCCTCAACCCGACCCCGGAACGGATCGGCACCACCACGATGTTGTTGGCGGTGAGCGCCGTCATGCCAAACCCGCCGACGAAATAGGCCGAGCCGTCGATGCCGGCAAACCGCTGGTAGACCGCCCGGGTGGCCGGCAGATTATAGACCAGCATCATGGTGCGGGCCCCTTCGCCGCCGAAGTCCCAACCCAGCGATGGTCCTTGCCAATACACCTTCAGGTCGCCGGCGTTCTTGGTATAGAGCACGCCCTCGCCGTAACGCAGGCCGCCGAAGAACGCGCCCGAGCCCTCTTCGCCGAGCACGTAGCCGTTGGGCTGCCCCCACTGGCTCACGGCCCTTTCGATGACGGTCGCCAGCCCGCGTGACACCGAGCCGAAGAACCGATGCCCGGTGCTCAACAGCTCGTCGCCGGAAAAGTGCTGCTGGGAGGGCCGGCTTTGCTGGGCAAAACCGAGCCCATGACCGGTCAAGACCAGCACGAACGCCAGCGTCAGGACTCGCAGAGCGGCGTACATCGAGGGCTCCTGCTTCAATTTTCGGGCTCGGCTTAACAGGTTCGTCACCGCGAAGTCCTAGTCTTGCGGGCCGGTATTCGAATCGGCTGCACTTTCGGGAACAACTATGACTTCAGCGCGGCGTCAACGGAAGTCGCGGCCTTTCGGTTTTTTCGGGTGTCTCGGCGCGGCTGTCGTGCTCGCGCTCGCTGTTCTGCCGGGCGCAACCAGGGCTTCGATCCATGCCCGGGTGGTGAATGACGAGTGGACCGGGCTGGCGATCGACGGCATCGATCCGGTCGCCTATTTCACCAATTCCCAGCCGATGCTCGGCAAACCGGCATTCGAGTTTCGCTATCAGGGGGCGGTCTGGCGTTTCCGTAACGACGCAAACCGGACCGCGTTTGCCCAGAGTCCCGAGACCTACATGCCGCGATATGGCGGCTACGACCCGGTGGCGGTGGCCCGCGGGGTGGCGGTTGCCGGCAACCCGCTGCTCTGGGCCGTCGCCCGTCAGCGTCTGTACCTGTTTTTCAGCGACACCGCGCGGGCGCAGTTCGTGCGTGACGCCGACCCGATCGTGGCCGAGGCCGAAGCGAAGTGGCCCGACGTTTCCAACGCCTTGCCGCAATGAGGCTGTGCAATGCCGGCGGCTTGATCGGGGGCGGCGGATGAGTTCGGGTTGGCCGGAATTCGGTCGATCCGGGCCGCCGAGCAGCCGGATCTGGTCCGGGCTTCAGCCGGTCGGCCGGACCGCGGTTGGGTCGCCCCATGCCACGAAACCGTCGACCAAATAGTCCCTTTCGGCTTGCCCATAGGTGAGCGGTCCGCCGTTGGTGGTGGTGACCACCCCCCCCGCCGCGACCACGATCGCCTGGCCGGCGGCGATATCCCATTCACGCGTGGGACCCAGCCGGGGATAGACGTCGACTTCGCCCTCGGCCACCCGGCAGAACTTGACCGCGGAACCGACGATCAGCTGTTCGCGCACCAACCAGCGTGCGAACAACGCCTCCGTGTCGGGGTCGTGATGCGATCGGCTCCGTGCGGCCACGAGTCCCGAGAGGGCTCGCCGCGTCCGGATCGCCGTCCGGGGGCCGCAGGCCGGCGGGCCGCCACGGCGATCCAGGGCGATGCGTTCGGCCCCATATCCGGGCACTCCGCGGTACACCAGATCGAAGGCCGGTACGGCGATAAAGCCGGCAATGGGCTGCCGTCCCTGGATGATTGCCACGTTGACGGTGAACTCGTTGCGCCCGGCGATGAACTCCCGGGTGCCGTCGAGGGGGTCGACCAACAGAAAAGCACCGTCGCGGGGTGCGACGTCTCGATGGTCCTGCTCTTCCGAGACGACCGGCACGCCGGGGAGCAACTCGGCGAGCCCTGCGACCAGGAGGCGGTGGGAAGCCTCGTCGGCGGCGCTGACCGGCGTGCGGTCAGGCTTGGTGCGGACGTCGACGGGGTGCGCTGCGATCGCCTTGATGGCATCGCCGGCGCGCGCGACCAGCAGCGTCAGCCGGTCGGAGAGGGCCGCGTCGATCTTGGGCGTGGCAGCAGCGGTCGCCTGCAGGATCCTCCTCCTTCTCGGCTTGGCAGGGCTATCCGGGGAGGTTATCACATTCGCCGCCATCTGCCTCGTCCGAGTCAGTCGGCCCATCACCTGCTGTCGCCGGAGGAACAAGCCCGATGTCCGGAGCCCATACGCCCGACACCCTCGAACTGGCCGCGCTGCTGTGCTCACGCGTGTGTCACGACCTGATCAGCCCGACCGGCGCCATCGTCAATGGGCTCGAAGTCCTCGAAGAATCAAAAGACGAGGAAACAAAGGTATTTGCGCTCAACCTGATCAAGAAGAGCGCCAAGAGTGCGTCGGCGCGGCTGCAGTTTTGCCGGCTGGCGTTTGGCGCCGCCGGCTCGGCCGGGGCTCAGATCGATCTCGGCGATGCCGAGAACGTGGTGCGCGGGTTCATCGAGGACGAAAAAGTCAAGGTGACCTGGAACCTGCCGCGCCTGCTGCTGGCGAAGAACCGGGTCAAGCTCCTGCTCAACATGATGATGGTGGCCGGCCAGTCGATCCCGCGCGGCGGCATGCTGACCGTCGATCCGCTCGGCGAGGGCGAGGCGTTGACGTTCCGGATCACGGCAAAGGGAGTGAACGCGCGGGTTTCCCCGGCGCAGCCCGCGCTCCTGCAGGGCGAGGCCCTCGCGGACCCGGTCGATGCGCATACTGTTCAGCCATATTACACCGGGCTGCTCGCCCGCAGTTGCGGGCTGGCGGCGAGCATTGCGCTCGAGGACGACCAGGTGGTGGTCTGCGCCCAGTAGCGAAGCCTGACGCCGGCGTTCGGCGTTTCCGACAGGATCAGTGCCAGTCGTCCGGGTGCGTGAGCGCCGGCGGGCCCTGGTCCCGTGCGGCCCACACCCATGGTAAAGAGCCCGTGCGGCCCACGCGCCTGGTAAAGAGCGCGTAAAGAAAGTGCCTCGGACGCGCATAGAATTGCATTCGCTGAACTTTTTTCCCGACTCGCTTACGCCGTTACCCTTGCCGTCCCCCCGTTCAACCAAACTTAAACCCTTTACCAACAGACTCCGCAGACTCCCGAAATGGCGAAGGCTGGCCGGCCCGCCGTCAAAAGGCTGTTTCCATGGACGATCTGCTGCGGGAATTCTTGACCGAGACGAATGAAAGCCTCGACGTGGTCGACGTCGAACTGGTCCGCTTCGAGCAAGATCCCAACAACGCCAAGATTCTCGACAATATTTTCCGCCTCGTCCACACCATCAAGGGGACCTGCGGGTTTCTCGGATTGCCCCGCCTGGAAGCGCTGGCGCACGCCGCCGAGACGCTGATGGGCAAGTTCCGCGATGGCATGCCGGTGACCGAGGATGCGGTGACGCTGGTCCTCTCCACCATCGACCGGATCAAGGAGATCCTCGACGAGCTGGAAGAGCATCAGCGGGAGCCGGCCGGCGAAGATCGGGACCTGATCGACGAGCTCGAGCGCAGGGTGGTGCAGGCTCCCGCCGCCAAGGCGCCGGTCGAGGAGGCCGCTGCCGATTTCGCCTCCGGTTCGCTGGTCTACCAGGTGCTGGAACGGCCGCTGCGTCCGGGCGAGGTCTCGCTCGACGACCTCGAGCGTGCGTTCCGCGAGACCGCCGCCGACCCGGTCAAGCCCGCACCGGCGCCCGCTCCGGTTCCGGCCGCCAAGGCGGCTCCGGCGCCAGCCCCGGCCGCGAAGGCCGCTGCCCCGGACGAGGACAAGTCCGACGCCAAGGTCGCCAATCAGTCGATCCGCGTCAATGTCGAAACGCTCGAGCACCTGATGACGATGGTGTCCGAACTGGTGCTCACCCGCAACCAGCTCCTCGAAATCGTCCGGCGGCACGAGGACTCCGAGTTCAAGGTTCCGCTGCAGCGGCTGTCGAACGTCACCGCCGAGCTGCAGGAAGGCGTCATGAAGACGCGCATGCAGCCGATCGGCAACGCCTGGCAGAAACTGCCGCGCATCGTCCGCGACCTGGCGACCGAGCTCGACAAGGAGATCGAGCTCGAGATGCACGGGGCGGACACCGAGCTCGACCGTCAGGTGCTCGATCTGATCAAGGATCCGCTCACCCACATGGTGCGCAACTCCGCCGACCACGGCCTCGAGACGCCGGCGGAGCGCCGCGCCGCCGGGAAGCCGGAGAAGGGCACGATCCGCCTGTCGGCCTACCACGAAGGCGGCCACATCATCATCGAGATCGCCGACGACGGCCGCGGTCTCGATACCGAACGGATCAAGGCCAAGGCGATCACCAACGGGATGGTCGGCGAGGGGCAGGCCGAGAAGCTGACCGAAACGCAGATTCACAAGTTCATCTTCCACCCCGGCTTCTCCACCGCGGGCAGCGTGACCAGCGTGTCCGGGCGCGGGGTCGGCATGGATGTCGTGCGCACCAACATCGACCAGATCGGCGGCGTCGTCGAGGTCAGCTCGGTGCCCGGCGGCGGGTCGAGCTTCGTGATCAAGATTCCGCTCACCCTCGCCATCGTCTCCGCCCTGATCGTCGAAGCGGCCGGCGACCGGTTCGCCATCCCGCAGCTGGCGGTGATCGAGCTGGTGCGCGCGCAGATCAATTCCGAGCACCGCATCGAGCGGATCAAGGACACGCCGGTGCTGCGGTTGCGCAACAAGCTGCTGCCGCTGATCCATCTCAAGCGGCTCCTGGCGATCGACGACGGGTCGAACAGCGAACCGGAGAACGGCTTCATCGTGGTGACCCAGGTCGGACGGCAGACGTTCGGCATCGTGGTCGACGGCGTGTTCCACACCGAGGAAATCGTGGTCAAGCCGATGTCGACCAAGCTGCGGCACATCGCCCTGTTCTCGGGCAACACCATCCTGGGTGACGGCTCGGTGATCATGATCATCGATCCCAACGGGATCGCCCGCGCGGTCGGCTCGTCGACCGACACCCGGCACGGCGGCGACGAGGAGGCGGAGGCGCAGCATCACGTTTCGACCGAGGATCTGACCTCGCTCTTGGTGTTCCGCGCCGGCTCGCCGGAGCCCAAGGCGGTTCCGCTGTCGCTGATCACGCGGCTGGAGGAGATCGACGCCAAGAAGATCGAGCATTCGAACGGGCGCAACCTGGTCCAGTATCGCGGCCAGCTGATGCCGCTGGTATGCGTCAACGGCGACGTCACGGTCCGCACCGACGGCGCCCAGCCGCTGCTGGTGTTCTCCGACGACGGCCGTTCGATGGGTCTGGTGGTCGACGAGATCGTCGACATCGTCGAGGACCGGCTCAACATCGAGGTCGCCAGCGACATCCCCGGCATCCTGGGGTCGGCCGTGGTCAAGGGCCAGGCGACGGAGATCATCGACGTCGGCCATTATCTCCCCCTGGCGTTCGAGGACTGGCTGCGCTGCAAGGAACTGGACAGCAAGCCGGCGTCGGCCCGGACCCTGCTGTTCGTCGACGACTCGGCGTTTTTCCGCAACATGCTCACTCCGGTCCTCAAGGCCGCGGGCTACGCCGTCACCACGGTGTCGGGGGCCGCCGACGCGCTCAAGCTGATCAAGAACGGCCGCCAGTTCGATGTCATCGTGACCGACATCGACATGCCGGGCATGAACGGCTTCGAGTTCGCCCAGACCATCCGCGGCGACAGCCGCACGGCGGCGGTGCCGATCATCGCGCTGTCGTCGACCACGACGCCGGAGGCGATCGAGCAGGGCCGCCAGGTCGGACTGCACGACTACGTCGCCAAGTTCGACCGCCAGGGCCTGATCGCCGTGCTCAAGGAGCAGTCGACGGTCGGAATGGCGCATGCGGCGTGAGGAGGCGACGATGAGCGACACCAGCGAGACCCACGACGGAAGCTTCATCGAATACGTCACCGTCCTGATCACCGAGCAGCTGTTCGGCCTGCCGATCTCGCGGGTGCAGGACGTCTTCATGCCGGAGCGGATGACCCGCGTTCCGTTGTCCACACCGGAAATCGCCGGTGTTCTCAACCTGCGGGGGCGGATCGTCACGGCGATCGACATGCGCTGCCGGCTCGGCCTGCCCAAGCGTTCGGACAACCGGCCGGCCATGGCGGTCGGCATCGAGTTCAAGGGCGAATCCTACGGACTGCTGATCGATTCGGTCGGCGAGGTGCTCAAGCTCGACGAGAGCGCGCGCGAGCCGAACCCGGTCAATCTCGACGCGCGGCTGGCGCGGGTGTCGGCCGGGGTGCATCGGCTGGAGAACCAGTTGCTGGTCGTACTCGACGTCGACCGGGTGCTCGAGCTCGGAAACGAGGCAATGGCGGCCTGAGCCGCTGAAGCGAAGGCGATGGACGCGGGACCGACCGCTCCGGAGAGGACAAGGTGCCATGAAGACGTGTTTGGTCGTCGATGACTCGAGCGTCATCCGCAAGGTCGCGCGGCGGATTCTCGAGGGACTCGAATTCGAGATTTCCGAGGCTGAGGACGGCGAGGTGGCGCTCGACGTGTGCCGGCGGGGGTTGCCGGACGCGGTGCTGCTCGACTGGAACATGCCGAAGATGGACGGCTACGAGTTCCTGCGGGCGCTGCGGCGGATGCCGGGAGGCGACCGTCCCAAGGTGGTGTTCTGCACCACCGAGAACGACGTCGCCCACATCGCGCGGGCGCTCCACGCCGGCGCCAACGAGTACATCATGAAGCCGTTCGACAAAGAGATTGTCGAGGCGAAATTCCAGGAAGTCGGACTGATCTGACCCGATCCGACACGATTCGTGTCCCGTTCGAGTTTGTTGTTGCGTCATGAGTATCGCGTCGATGAGTCTTGCCGCCCCAACCCGGCCGCCATCCGTTGCTCCGCCCGCCGACGGGCTGATCCGCGTGATGGTGGTGGATGATGCCGTCGTCGTGCGCGGCCTGGTGGCGCGCTGGGTGGAGGAAGAGCCGGGACTTGCCCTCGTCGCCTCGCTGCGCAACGGCAAGGAGGCCGTCGACCAGCTCGAACGAGCCAATCCGGACGTCGTCATCCTCGACGTCGAGATGCCGGTTCTCGACGGGTTGGCCGCCCTTCCGCAGCTGCTGGCGAAAAACCGCAACATCGCCGTGATCATGGCGTCGACGCTCACCCGCCGCAATGTCGAGGTGAGCCTGAAGGCGCTGTCGCTGGGGGCGGCCGACTACATTCCGAAACCGGAATCGAGCCGCGGCGTGACCACGTCGCCCACCTTCCGCCGCGAGCTGATCGAGAAGATCCGCCAGCTCGGGCTGCGCAAGAAGCGCAAGGAGGAGGCGCGCGCGCGTGCGGCAGGCGGGGCGTTGGCTGTCGCGGTGCCGGTGGCCGCACCGGCCGCAGCGGCACCGAGATTCAGGGCGGCAACGCCGCTCACCACGCCGGGCGAGGCGGCGGGTCCGGGCGCTTCGACCATCCACCTGCGGCCGTTCTCGAACACGCCGCCGCGCGCTCTGGTGATCGGTTCGTCCACCGGCGGACCGCAGGCGCTGATCGCCGTTCTGTCGCACTTGGCGCCGGTGGTCGACCGCGTGCCGGTCCTGATCACTCAGCACATGCCGCCGACCTTCACCACCATCCTGGCCGAGCATATTGCCCGAGCGAGCGGTCGGCCGGCGCGCGAGGCCGTCGACGGCGAACCGGTCGCACCCGGCACCATCTATCTGGCTCCCGGCGGCCGCCACCTGCGGGTGGCGCGCCAGAACGGCTCGGCCTTCATCGCGCTCGACGACGGGCCGCTGGTCAACTTCTGCAGGCCCGCGGTCGACCCGCTGTTCATCTCGGCCGCCAATGTGTGGGGGCCGGCCGTTGTCGCGCTGGTGCTCACCGGGATGGGAGCGGACGGGACCGCCGGCGGCGGCGAGATCGCCAGGGCGGGCGGCAGCATTATCGCCCAGGACGAGGCCTCGAGCGTGGTCTGGGGCATGCCCGGCGCGGCCGCACACGCCGGCATCTGCTCGGCGATCGTGCCGCTCGACCAGATCCCTGCGAAATTGATTCGTTTGTTTTCCGGAGACCGCCCGTGACCCCATTCGATTACGACTTTCTCCGCAAGCTGCTCAAGGATCGGTCGGGGCTCGTCCTGTCGGGGGACAAGGAGTACCTGGTCGAGAGCAGGCTTCTGCCGATCGCACGCAAGACGGGGCTGACGGACCTCTCCCAACTCGTCGCCAAGCTGCGGGCGCCGGGCGCCGAACGGCTGATTGTCGAAGTGGTGGAAGCGATGACGACCAACGAGTCGTTCTTCTACCGCGACAAGACTCCGTTCGAGCATTTCCGGGACGGCATCATGCCGCATCTGCTCAAGGCGCGTGCCGTCCAGCGGCGTATCCGCATCTGGTGCGCGGCCGCCTCGACCGGGCAGGAGCCTTATTCGCTGGCGATGATTCTCAAGGAGATGGGGAGTCAAATCGCGGGTTGGCGCATCGAGATCACCGGTACCGACCTGTCGACCGAGGTGCTGGAGAAGGCCAAGGCGGGCGTCTACAGCCAATTCGAGGTGCAGCGCGGCCTGCCGATCCAGATGTTGGTGAAATACTTCACCCAGAACGGCGAACTGTGGGAAATCTCCTCCGACGTCAAATCGATGGTCAAGTATCGACCGCTCAATCTCCTGGCCGACTTCGGTCATCTCGGCGGCTTCGACGTCATCTTCTGTCGCAACGTGTTGATCTATTTCGATCAACCCACCAAGATCAACGTGCTGGAGCGCTGTGCGCGTATTCTCGAACCGGACGGCTTCCTGGTGCTTGGTGCGGCCGAGACCGTGGTGGGATTGACCGATGCGTTCAAGCCGTCATTGGAACGCCGCGGGCTGTATCTGTCCAACCAGGGGGTGCGCAAGCCGCCGGGGCTGCGCATGGGAGCGCCGATGGCGATCGCGGCGGCCGGCGGACGCTGAGCCGCCGGCAGGCGGCCGACAAAGGCGTCATCGGCGGCCGCTCTTCCGGTCGATCGGTCTTCCGACCACCGGCCGTCGAGGTTCATGACCAAAAAAATCGGCTGACGACAAAAAACCCCGCCGACAACAGCGGGGTTTTGAACCTTGTCCGACACCGGAATGGCCCCCGGCGGTCAGGCCGGAATGCGCTCCTCGTCGTCGGACGGCTCGCGCAGCACATAGCCGCGACCCCAGACCGTTTCGATGTAGTTCTTTCCGGACGAGGCGTTGGCAAGCTTCTTGCGCAGCTTGCAGATGAACACGTCGATGATCTTGAGTTCCGGCTCGTCCATGCCGCCATAGAGATGATTGAGAAACATCTCCTTGGTCAGCGTGGTGCCCTTGCGGAGCGAAAGCAGCTCCAGCATCTGGTATTCCTTGCCGGTGAGGTGCACGCGCTGGCCGTTGACCTCCACCGTCTTGGTGTCGAGGTTGACGACGAGATCACCGGTCTGGATGACCGATTGGGCATGGCCCTTGGAGCGGCGAACGATTGCGTGGATCCGCGCGACCAACTCGTCCTTGTGAAACGGCTTGGTCATGT
>JAVBUK010000120.1:0-3603 GCA_031555345.1 Xanthobacteraceae bacterium
GAGGTCTCCGCGGCGGTCAAGAAGCTCTTCGCGTGAGGTCGCGCCATGAACATGATCTATTCCAAACCCCGGGCCCTCCAGAAGGTGGCGAGCGGCTACTGTCCCGGCTGTTCGCACGGAACCGCCAACAAGCTGATCGCCCAGGCGATCGATTCGTTCGGCATCCGCGAGCGGACGGTCGGCATCCTGCCGATCGGCTGCGGCATCCTGGCCATGTCGTACTTCGACTTCGACATGGTGCTGGCGATCCACGGTCGGGCGCCGGCGGTCGCCACCGGCTACAAGCGCGCGCGGCCGGACAACATCGTGTTCAGCTACCAGGGCGACGGCGACCTCGCCGCGATCGGCCTGTCCGAGATCCTCCATTGCGCCAATCGCGGCGAGATGATCACCGCCGTGTTCGTCAACAACGGCATCTACGGGATGACCGGCGGGCAGATGGCGCCGACCACGCTGGTCGGCCAGAAGTCGACCACCTCGCAGGACGGACGCGACCCCGGCCTGGCCGGCTATCCGCTGCGCATGGCGGAGCTGATCGCGCAGTTCGAAGCGCCGGTCTATGTCGCGCGTTTCGCGCTGCATCGTCCGTCGGACGTGCTCAAGGCCAAGGCCGGCATCGCCAAGGCGTTCCAGAACCAGATCGAGCGTCGCGGGTTCTCGTTCGTCGAGTTGCTGGCGACCTGCCCGACGAACTGGGGATTGTCGGCGAAGGAATGCCTCGCCCACGTCCGTCACCAGATGATTCCGATCTTCCCCCCCAAAGTGTTCAAGGACAAATGAGGTCAAGACCATGGAAACCTCACTTCTCATCGGCGGATTCGGGGGCCAGGGCGTCGTGCTGATCGGCCAGTTGCTCGGCTATTCGGCGGCGGCCGCCGGCAAGGACGCCACCTTCTACCCCTCCTACGGCCCCGAGCAGCGCGGCGGCACCGCCAACGCGACGGTGGTGATCTCCGACGAACCGATCGCGTCGCCGATCGTCAACGAGGTCGACACCGTGATCGCCTTGAACGAGCCGTCGCTGGTGCGGTTCGAGCCGCGGGTGAAGGAAAACGGGACGATCATCGTCAATTCGTCGCTGATCAAGCGGCGGATCGGCCGCAACGACGTGCGGGTGATCGAGGTTCCGGCCAACGACATCGCCCATGATCTCGGTGCCGACAAGGCGTCGAACATGGTCATGCTCGGTGCGTTCCTCGGCGCCAGCCATTCGCTCGGTCGTGACGACGTGGTGGCGATGATGCGCCAGAAGATGGCCGCCAAGGTCCAGTTCCTCGACATCAACGAGGCGGCCATCCTGGCCGGTTTCGAAGCCGGGGAAAAGGCCAGGCCGCCGGCGGTCGCGGCATGATGCCGGCTGCGGTCGCCGCCCGCGACGACGCGGGGGCGTTCCCGCGCCGTCGGCGCGGGTTGCGGGGGTGACGTTCGATGCTTGCGTTCACCACCATCGAGCCGGCAACGGTGGCCTGGGTCGGCGCGCTCTTTCTCCTGTTCGGCGAGGTGGGGGCGCTCTACAGCATGCCGCGCCTGCCGCGCGTCATCGTGGTGTCGACCGTCGCCGAGATCGGCTATGTCCTGATCGGACTGGGCATCGGCGGACCCGCCGGCGAGACCGGCGCCTATTTCCATGTCGCCAACCAGGTGGTGATGCGTGGTCTGGTGGTGGTCTGCGGATATCATCTGATCCGGCGGTCGCGGGCCGCGAGCCTGGATGATCTCGCCGGCAGCGGCCGGCGCATGCCGGTGGCGGCCACGCTGTTCGGCTTCGGCATGTTCTCGGTGATGGGGCTGTCGCCGTTCAAGGGCTCGTTCTCGAAGTTCCTGATTCTCTACGCCGCGATCGAGCAGGGCCAGTGGATGCTGGCCGCGGTCGGCACCCTGGCGACGATCATCGCGGCGTTCTACTACATCGTCGTCATCCAGCGGGTGTGCCTCGACGCACCGGTCCGTCAGCTCGCTCTGGCGCCGGAGCCGCGCGGCCTGATGCCGCTGGCGGCCGTGCTGACCGTGGTCACGGTGGTGATCAGCCTGTGGCCGGCGCCGTTGCTGCACGCCGCCGAACGGATCGCCCAGGTCACCGACGCGTCCCGCGTCCCCGAATTCGAGAGCCCGTGGTCGATCCTGGTGCTGGTGCCGTATCTCGGCGGCTTCGCGGTCTGGATCATCGGCCGGATATCGAGCCGTGCCCGCAACGTCGCGGCGGTGGTGATCGCCCTCGCCACCGTCGCGTTGGCCGCGTTCGCCGGCGACCTCGATCCGGTGTCACGGCTGTTCGCGACGTTGTTCGCCGGCATCGCCGCGGTGATGATCGTCTATTCGCTCGACTATGTGGCGGGCATGGAATGTGCCGGCCGCTACTACTTCTTCGCGTTCCTGATGATCGGCTCGCTGGTCGGCGTGGTCACGGCGCACGAGCTCGGCAACTTCTACCTGTTCTGGGAACTGATGACCTGGACGTCCTATTTCCTGGTCGTGCACGAACAGACCCCGAAGGCGCTGCGCGCCGGCCTGGTCTACTTCCTGATGTGCGCGGCCGGCGCCTATGTGCTGCATTTCGGCGTCCTGCTGGTCCACGCCCGGGTCGGATCGTTCGAGTTCGCGGTGTTGGCCGCCGAGGTCGACACGGTGTCGCCGGCGGCGGGATTGGCGGCGCTGGCCTGCTTGGTCGTCGGCTTTGCCGTCAAGGCCGGCCTGGTGCCGTTGCAGGCATGGTTGCCGCTCGCCCATCCGGAGGCGCCGTCGTCGATCTCCGGTCCCCTGTCGGGCATCCTCACCAAGGCCGGATTGTTCGGCCTGGTCAAGCTGCTCTACGGGGTGTTCGGCGTCGGCGCGCTGGCGCGGTTCGCCGGCTGGGGCGTCGACCTGAAGCTCGTGCTGGTGGTGGCAGGATGCGTCACCCTGGTATACGGCCAGGCCCGCGCGCTGTTCGAAGGCGAGCTCAAGCGCATGCTCGCCTATTCGACGCTGGCCCAGATCGGCGAGATCGTGGCGATCATCGGCATCGGCACCGTGCTGGCGACCGATGCCGCGCTGCTGCACGTCACCAACCATGCGGTGATGAAGACGCTGCTGTTCTACGCCGCCGGGGCCTTCATCATGATCGGCGGACATCGCCGCATCGCCGATCTGGCCGGGCTCGGGCGCGTGATGCCGTTCACCGCCGGGGCCTATGCGCTCGCCTCGTTCGCGATCATGGGCCTGCCGCCGTTCTCGGGCTTCGTGTCCAAGTTCCTGATGATCCAGGCGGCGGCCGCCGCCGGACGCCTGGAAATCGCCGCGCTGGTGCTGCTCGGCGGCATCGCCGGCGCCGTCTACTACCTGCGGGTGGTTCGCGTGCTGTTTTTCCAGCCTTACAACGGTGCGGTGACGGTGCGGGAGGCGCCGGCCTCGATGCTGGTGGCGATCGGCATCCTGGCGATCGCGATCGTCGTCGGCGGGCTGTTGCCCGGCTTCCAGCTCGAGGCGGTGGGCCGCGTCGGCGACGCGATGGCGGCGCGCAACGGTCTGCCGCCGGTCGTGCTGCCGTCGCTGGTGATGGTGTGGCCGGCCGGCGCCGCGATCGCGATCGTCGGCGCGGCGGCGGTCTGGCTGGTCGGCCGCCAT
>JAVBUK010000186.1:0-4546 GCA_031555345.1 Xanthobacteraceae bacterium
GAGGTCGCGCGCCTGTTGCTCGAAGGCATCGAAGATGACGCGGTCGACTTTCGTCCCAACTACGACGGTCAGGCGAGCGAACCGGTGGTGCTGCCGGGCGCGTTTCCCAACCTGCTGGCCAACGGTTCGCAGGGCATCGCCGTCGGCATGGCGACCGCGATCCCGCCGCACAACGTCGCCGAACTGTGCGACGCGGCGCTGTACCTGATCGACAATCCGGGCGCCCGCAGCAAGACCCTGCTGAAATACGTCCAGGGGCCGGATTTTCCGACCGGCGGCGTGATCGTCGATTCACGCGAGACGATCGCCGAATCCTACACCACCGGCCGTGGCTCGTTCCGGGTGCGGGCGCGCTGGGAGCAGGAGGATGCCGGGCGCGGCACCTATGTCGTGGTGATCACCGAGATCCCCTGGCTGGTGCAGAAATCGCGCCTGATCGAACGGATCGCCGAACTCCTCAACGACAAGAAGCTGCCGCTGGTCGCCGACGTGCGCGACGAATCCACCGAGGACGTCCGGATCGTCATCGAGCCGCGCGCCCGCACCGTCGATCCGGCGCTGTTGATGGAGTCGCTGTTCAAGCTCACCGAGCTCGAGAGCCGCATTCCGCTCAACATGAACGTGCTGGTGAAGGGCCGCATTCCCAAGGTCCTCGGCCTGGCCGAAATGCTGCGCGAATGGCTCGATCACCGCCGCGACGTGCTGCTGCGGCGCTCGCGCCACCGCCTCGCCCAGATCGAGCACCGGCTCGAGGTGCTCGGCGGCTACCTGATCGCCTACCTGAATCTCGACAAGGTGATCAAGATCATCCGCACCGAGGACGAGCCCAAGCCGGTGCTGATGCGGACCTTCAAGCTCACCGAGGTCCAGGCGGAAGCCATCCTCAACATGCGGCTGCGCAACCTGCGCAAGCTCGAAGAGATGGAAATCCGGCGCGAGGACAAGGAACTCAGGACCGAGCGCAAGTCGCTGCAGGAGCTGTTGCGCTCGGAAACCGAGCAGTGGAAGAGGGTCGGCGACGAGATCAGGTCGATCCGCACCACCTTCGGCCCCAGGACGCCGCTGGGCAAGCGGCGCAGCCGTTTTGCCGAGGCGCCCGAGCACGACGAGGCGGCGATCGAGGAAGCCATGGTGGTGCGCGAGCCGATCACCGTGGTGGTGTCCGAAAAGGGCTGGATCCGCGCCCTCAAGGGCACGGTCGCCGACCTGTCGGGTGTCGCCTTCAAGGCCGACGACGGCCTGAAGTTCGCCTTTCCGGCGGAGACGACCTCGAAGATCATGGTGTTCGCCACCAACGGACGCTTCTACACCATCGAGGCCAACAGGCTGCCGGGCGGGCGCGGCCACGGCGAACCGATCCGCCTGTTCATCGACCTCGAGCAGGAATCCGACTTCGTCTCGGTGTTCCCGTTCGCCGGCGGGCGCAAGTTCGTGGTGGCGAGCCTGGAGGGCAAGGGGTTCATCGTCGCCGAGGACGAGTGCCTGGCCAATACCCGCAAGGGCAAGCAGGTGCTCAACGTCAAGCTGCCGGACGAGGCGCGGGCGATCTGCGAGGTTTCGGGCGAACAGGTGGCGACCATCGGCGAAAACCGCACGATGATCGTGTTTTCGCTGGAGCAGCTGCCGGAAATGAGCCGCGGCGCCGGCGTGCGGATGCAGCGCTACAAGGACGGCGGGCTGTCGGACGTGCGCACTTTCGTCGGCAAGGACGGCCTGAGCTGGACCGACGCGGCCGGCCGGGTGTTTTCGCTGGCGCTCAAGGAACTGGCGGATTGGCGCGGCAATCGCGCCGACGCCGGACGGGTCGCCCCCAAGGGTTTCCCGCGCAGCAACAAGTTCGGCGCGCCGGCGAAGAAGGACGAGGGTTGAGTTCCTCGACGCAACGCCGTGCCGCGGTGCAACGCCGTACAGCCCCGCTTAAGCGCCGGGTGCCCCGCTCAGGTGCGGGCGATCCGCCAGGCGTTGCGCAGCGCCGGCAGCGGCCGCAGCGGATAGCGGCGATAGATTCCGTAGTGCAAGACCAGGCGGCGAACGAACGACGGCATCGGGGTTTCCTGCGGTTTCGAGCGCTCCATCAACGCCGACGGGTGCGCTCGGTTCCGGGTCGAACGATGCGGCCGCGCCGGCCTCGGCGTCAGGTTGTGGCGTGCGGGTGTCGATGACGCCCGATAACCCGTAATCCGCAGAGGGGCAGCCGTTCTGGCCTCATCCTTCGAGACGCGGACCGTTGGTCCGCTCCTCAGGCGACTGTGCTCGTCCACCTTGCATTCGACGCGCTCCAGCGTGGCCTGAAACGGCTTCAGGTGCTCCAGGATCGGGCTTCCGAGTTCCGTGCTCATGGCGACAGCCTATGGTGCGGTCTGATCCACGATATCGAGACGACGTTCGATGCGATCGAGGCGCGCTTGAATCGCGGCCAGCGAGCCGTCCTGCGCCACCTCTGATTGCATGAACGCAGCCATCTGGCCCTTGATGCCGCGCATGTCAGTCTTGAGGTCCGTGAGGTCGGCCGCCATGGAAGTGAGCTTGGCCTGAATGGCCTTCAAGGTCTCGAAAAGCGGTTCGTTCGTCACGTCGGCATGGCGGCCGCCTATCACCTTTTGGCTTTGGCAGGTAGCCGTCGCCGCGTCCGTTTTGCTCGCGCATCACCGAATTGCGTGGCACCCGTCGATCCGCGACCAGCCTTTGGCCGTCAGCCGCTCCTGGGGCCGGAACCGGCCCTTGTAGTCCATCTTGCGGGAGCCGCGTACCCAGTAGCCCAGATAGACGTAGGGCAGGCCGAGGCGGCGGGCCCGCGCGATGTGGTCGAGAATCATGAACGTGCCGAGCGAGCGGTGCGATTCCTGCGGCTCATAAAACGAGTAGACCATCGACAAGCCGTCACCGAGCAGGTCGGTGAGGGCGACCGACAGCAGCGTGTCGGCGCGGCGATACTCCACCATCCGGGTCTCGACATGACTGTCCTCGACCATCATGGCGTAGTCGAGCACGGTCATGTCGGCCATCCCACCATCATAGTGGCGGGAATCGAGATAGGCCCTGAACACCGAATATTGTTCGGAGGTCGGCCGGGCAACCTGCATGTCGCCGAAAAGGTCCGAGTTCAGGTCGAGCACCCGGCGCATGTTGCGCGACGGGCGGAAGTCGGCGACCACCACCCGCACCGACACACAGGCGCGGCAGTTCTCGCAGGCGGGCCGGTAGGCGATCGATTGGCTGCGGCGGAATCCGCCATGGGTCAGGAGGTCGTTGAGTTCCGGCGCGCGCGGCCCCACCAGGTGGGTGAAAACCTTCCGTTCCTCCTTGCCCGCCAAGTAGGGGCAGGGCGAGGGGGCGGTGAGATAGAACTGGGGGGTATCGCGCGAATGTTGGGTCAAGGCTTTCCTGGACGCCTGGTGTCCCGGGTCCGACGTTCGTTTCAGTCTGCTGCCCGCTCGGTACGAACGTCGGAACCGAACGGACACCGGGGTGCAGGATTGCCCGGGGCGGCCGCGACGTCAAAGGGCTTTTGAGTCATCCGCCATCCGGCTGATCACTTCGTGATCGGCGGTGGCCGGTTTCGCTCGGGCGGCCGACGTGGGATTGGGCTAGAGTCCCGGTTCCGACGTTCGGGGCCGTGTGCCGCCCACTCGGTACCGGCGTCGGAACCAGGACACCAGCAACTCTATGACGCTGGTGTGGTTTTGGATTTGACGTTGCTGTGACGCGGGCGTCGAAAGCGCGGCGGGAACGTCACGTCCACCACCCGGGAACGCGGATCAGTCGGGCTTCGTATCGGGGATGGGTACGAGTTCGCGCGCTACGCGGCGGTTGACCACAATGGTTCCGAGCAGAAGGTCATGCAGGAGCCGGCGCCGCTGGTTGAACAACGCCACCAGCAGGACCGGTGGAAACGTGCAGGTGAGCACCCAGAACGCGACCGCATGGACGGCCCCCAGCACGGAATAGCAGGGGGCTCCATACCAGGTGCGCATTTCCAGCCCGACCATCCGCATTCCGACGGTGGCCGACGATCGGCCGCCGAAGGTCGCCCCGTAATAAAGCAGCGCCCAGATCACGGTTCCGGGGGTGAACAGCCAATACAGCGCCCAGCCCAGTCCGAGCGTCACCAATCCCAGGATGAAGATGAACACGGCGGCCAGCAGGACCGGCGCGGCGATCAGCGCGACATCGATCAGGAACGCGATGATGCGCCGCGACAGCACACCGTCGAACAGTTCGGGATGAAGCACCGGGTCGAAGGCGTGCGGCTTCACGTCCGGCGTCTCGCCCATGCGCCTCGGTTCTTGCCCCGGTTCGGACATCCTTCGCCTCCTGGAGACACCAGTCTGGCCATCGCCGCCTTCTGGACATGACGAAAAACCGGCGCCGGTGCAAGGGGGGGCCGCGTTCCGGCGGCATGAGCCCAGGGCCCCGAATCCAGGTTAACGCGGTAGTTGTCCGAGGATGTTTGCGAGGAATTTGAGGTCCCATCCGGCGCATTTTCGCCTGAGCTTGATGGATTTTCTGTCCTTGACGGCGCGGACGAGATTGATGGCGAAGTGTC
>JAVBUK010000399.1:0-5368 GCA_031555345.1 Xanthobacteraceae bacterium
GGCAGGGAGTTCGAGGTTGAGCACCAGAACCTCCCCGGCATGGCCGGAGGTCACGGTCGCCATCAGATCGTAGCGCCCGGGCGCGGTCGCCCACGGTGCCGGCAGGCGATAGGTGCCATCGCCGGCATGTTCGGCTGCCACGCTGCCATGCGGCGTTTCCACCAGGATATCGGCGTCCAAAACCGGCTCGTTGGTGGCGAACCGGTCGAGATAGATGGTCAGCGCTCCGGATTCGGCAACCGCCACCATTTCGAAGCGGTCGGATGCCGCCGCGGCGCGCGGCAGGGCCGGAACGACGACGTCCTCGGCGGCGGCACCATGATCGTGCCCCTCGTGGGCATGCACCTGCCCGACGAGCGACGTCGCGAGCACCGGGGCTGCGACCAGCGAGAGTGAGCGGCGAAGCGGCATGACAGATCCCTCGACATCAGCACCGAGCCGCCGGCGGAATTGCCGGCAGCAACTCGCGCAAGCGCGAGCCAGCGTCAGGCGAAGGGTCTGGGAGGGCGGGCGGATGCCGGAGGATCGATCCCGGCGTTGCGCTCCAGCAGCGACGGAATGATCCGTGGTGCCGGGTGCGCCCGAGCAAGCGCCGTCACCGAGGCCACGAGCGCGGCACAGCATCCGACTCCGGCCCCGCAACAAATGCCACCACCACAGCGTTCGGATGGCGCCGAAGCCGGGTCGCCGTTGGCCGCCGGCCCGGCCGCGACGGCGTCAGTCCCCTGCTCCGGCCCGGGCAGCAACGCGTCGAGCCCGGCCGGCTGATGGGACGGGGCGGACGAATGCGCCACCGAATGGTGACCGTGAGAATGTCCCCGATGCGCCGAAGCCGAACCGGCCACCATCTGGGCCCCGATCAAAACGATCGTGGCCCAGATCAAGGCTGCCAGTCGGAAGTGAAGTCGCATCGCGCCGAAGATTTCCAGAATGGTGACGGGAGATGGATAGTAACGATTTCGCGGTAAATCAATGCCAGATCGCCGAGCCGAACCCCGGTCCGGGTCGCGATCGTTCCGGCTGGCCGGATGCCATGCCTCTGCGAAGAACGGGCTTTCGGCCGTGCTCCCGGCCTTGAATACCAGCGACAACGGGTCGCAGACGACGACAAGCAGGCGTTGCTGGTTGCCGCCTTGCTCACGCCTCCATCAACACCGCCAACGCGGCCAGCGCCGCGCCCAGGCCGATCACCTTGCGGGCGGTCATCTGCTCACTCAGGACCATGACCCCGAGTGGCGCGGAAATCACGAACGCCATCTGGGTGATCGGCACCACCACGCTCGCCTGGCCGGCCGCGACGCCATGCAGCAGGCAGACGACGGCGCCGACCAGCAGCGCGCCGGTGACCGCGCCGAATTTGAGCGCCGGACGTGTCGGCCACAGCCGGCGCGTGCTCCAATAGACCATCGCGGTCGCCGTCAGTGCGAAAGCCGTCCCGGATGCGACGGCGGCCGTTTCCGGCAGCGTGCCGGATCTGAGGCTGACGGTCTGGAAGAAATTCGACGCGCCGAACACCAGTGTGCCGGTGGCGAGCTGGATCACCGAACGGCGCGAGCCCTTGCCGGCAGCGCGTCTGTCGACACCGCCGCCCCCCATCAGCAACCAGGTCGCCGCGAGCGTCAGCGCCAGCCCGATGGCCTTGAAGGGGGTCAGCGGTTCGCCCAGGACGACGATGACCAAAAAGACCGTGATGACGAAATTCAGCCGGAAGATCGGAGCGTAGGTGCTGACCGATCCCTCGCCGAGACTGCGGATGAACAGATAGAGGCCGATGCAGGACGACGTTCCGCCGGCGGCACTCCACGCCATCGCGGGCACGGGAACGAATGCGCCGGTGGCGACGGCGAAAGGAAGCACCATCAGCCACCACACCCACGACTGCACCAGCAGCAGACGATCGGCGCGGACCCCGGCACGGGCCGCGAGCTTGTAGACGCAGTCGCCCAGGCCGTAACAGGCCATCGACACGAAAGCGAACACGACGGCCTGATTCATGCGCCCGCCGACGCCCCGCGAAACCCGTGCCGGATGGCCGGCATCAGCTGAGCAGCGTCTTGGCGATGATGTTGCGCTGGACCTCCGACGAGCCTTCGTAGATGCGAAGCACCCGGACGTCCCGGGCGTAGCGTTCGAGCGGCAGATCGCGGGTGAAGCCGTAGCCGCCGTGGATCTGCAGCGCCTTGTCGGTCACCCGCGCCGCCATTTCGCCGGCGTGCAGCTTGACCATCGACGCTTCCAGGCTGAAGCGCTCGCCCGCCTGACGCTTGGCGGTCGCCCGGTCGGCGAGGCCGCGCGACGCGGCGATGTCGACCGCCATGTCGGCCAACATCCACTGCAGCCCTTGGAACTCGGCGATCGGATGGCCCCCGACGGTGCGGGTCTTGGCCCATTCGAGCGCGGCCGCCAGGGCGGCTTCGGCGATGCCGACGGCGCAAGCGGCGATGTCGAGCCGACCGGCGTCGAGGGTCTTCAGCGCGGTCCGGAATCCGGATCCCTCGGGGCCGAGGCGGTTTTCGTCCGGCACCACGCAGTCGAACACGATCTCGAACACATGGCCGCCTTTGACGCCCATCGTGCGCTCCGCGACGCCGACCGTGACGCCACCCGACACCGCCGGTTCGACCACGAAAGCGGAAATCCCGCGGGCCCCCGCCGCCCGATCGGTCTTGGCGTAGACGACGATGAAGTCGGCTCCGTCGGCGTTCGAAATGAAATGCTTGGTCCCCTTGATCCGCCAGCCGCCGCCGTCACGCACCGCATACGTGGTCATGTCGGCCGGGTTCGAGCCGGCGGCAGGCTCGGTCAGCGCAAAGGCGCCGAGGGTCTCGCCGGTGGCCGCCCGCGTCAGCCACCGCGCCTGCTGCTCGGGCGAACCGCCGTGAACGATCGAATCGGTCGCCAGATAGTGTGCGGTCATCATCGAGGCGGTCGATCCGCAGGCACCGGCGACCAGAGCGACGCATTCGAACAGCGTCCAGGGGTCCACGCCCGGACCGCCCAGCTCCGCGGGCAAATTGGCGCCCATCAACCCCATTTCGCCGAGTGCCTTGCGGTGCAGGGTCGCATACAGGCTCTTTTCATCGATCTCGACCGCGCGCGGCGCGAGCACCTCGGAACAAAAACTCTCGATGCCGGCAAGGATGTCGGCGTCGGCATGCGAACGACTCATCGGCTGGACCTCCAGGAATGCGCGGGATCGGACAGGATTTCGCTGTTGTGTTCACCGAGGCGCGGCGCCGGCCGGACACCCCCTCGCGGCGCTCCGACGAATACGGCCGGTTGCTCGGGAACCTGGAACGGGCCCTGCCCGGCCCGTTCGGTGGTTTGGGTCTGCGGCCGGCCGCGCGCTTCCGCCGCCGCCAGCGCGGTGGCCATGTCGCCGACTTCGGCGGCCGGAACACCGGCGGCGACGAGGCGGGCAACGGCATCGCTGGCGGTCAACGCCGCGGCCCAGCCCTCGATCGCCTCGCGCAACGCCGCCTCGTTGGCAAGGCGGAGCGGGTCGGTCGCAAACCGGGCGTCGTCGGCCAGCTCGGGCCGCTCGATCGCCCGGGCGAACGCCGAAAACAGCTTCGAATTGAGCACTGCCACGACGAAGTTGCGGTCACGCGCCCGATAGGCCCCGAACGGCGCGGACAGCGGATGGCGATTGCCGACCCGCATCGGAACTTGTCCGGTCGCCAGATAGCGCGCCACCACGAGCGGTTGCACCGCCAGCATCGCGTCGAGCATCACAACGTCGATGTGCCGGCCGCGCCCGGTCCGCTGCCGTTCGTGCAGCGCCGCCAGGATCGCCCATGAGGCGAACAGGCCGGAGACCACGTCGCCGATCGATTCGCCGATCATCGTCGGCGGCCCCTGCGGATCGCCGGTCACATGCATGATCCCGCTCTCCGCCTGCCCGATGATGTCGTAGGCAGGACGATCACGATCCGGGCCGCTCTGGCCGAAACCGGAAATGCTCGCATACACCAGGGTGGGGTTGTCGCGCGACAGCGCAGCCCAGCCGATACCCAGCTTGTCGGCGACGCCAGGGCGGAAATTCTCGACCACGACATCGGCCGCACGGGCCAAGGTGGACGCGGCCGCCCGGCCCTCGGCGGTGGCAAGATCGAGCACGATCCCGCGCTTGCCGCGGTTGAGGGCCTCGAAAATGGCCGTCGACCCGTCGGCCAGGAACGGCGCGATATGCCGGTAGTCGTCGCCATGGGGGTTTTCGACCTTGATCACGTCCGCGCCGAGATCGGCCAGCAGCACCGTCGCGTACGGGCCGGCCAGAACCCGCGTGAAATCGAGCACCCGCAGCCCCGACAGCGGTTTCGTCACACCGCCGGAAGCATTTGACGTTTGGGCATCTTCAGTCATCTCTGCTCGGTTCCTGTGGTCGGATGAAACAGCATGCACCGGGACACTTGAGCGCAACCGACCGGCCGGCGCGTCCGTATTCGCTACTAGGGGGCCCGCTGTTCATCACGTTCGTCCGGGCGACCGGTTGTCGCTGCGGATCGAATAGAACCGGCGGCACCGCAATCGCGGGAAAGTTACGAACCGCCAATTCAAAGCGATTCCGTGACACCCTACATAGTCGGAGCGGCAGAGCCGAGACAGCAAGACGATACCGGCCGCCATCGGAACACCCATTGCGGAGGCGACAGTGCTTGATTTTCTGAACATGACCCAATGGGTGGCACGCGCGGCGCGTCTCATGGTCGGGATGCCCGACTACGAGACCTACGTCGCACACCGCAGGCGAACACATCCGGACGAGCCGGTGATGTCCTACGAGGAGTTCTTCCGCGACCGCCAGAGCGCCCGCCACGCCTACGACAAGGGAAAAGTCCGAGGGTGCAGCTGAGCCGGGGTAGCGGCCGCATTCGCATCGACCTCCCCGGCTCCGCCGCCACATCTCTGCCCCTATCGCCCGAGCGCCTCGGCGGCGGCGACGTGCTCCATCCCGAACGCCTCGGCGACGGCTGCGCAGGTGAGCCTGCCGGCATGGACGTTGAGGCCCGCCAGGAGATGCGGATCGTCGGCCATCGCCTGACGCCATCCTTTGTCCGCCAGCGCGATCACGAACGGCAGCGTCGCGTTGTTGAGCGCGAACGTCGAGGTCCTGGGCACCGCGGCCGGCATGTTGGTCACGCAATAATGCACCACACCGTCGACCGTGTAGGTGGGGTTCGAATGCGTCGTCGGCCGCGACGTCTCGCAGCAGCCGCCCTGGTCGATGGACACGTCGACGATCACGGTTCCGGGGTTCATGCCGCGCACCGTATCGGTGCAAACCAGTTTGGGCGCCAGCCCGCCCGGCACCAGGACCGTGCCGATGACCGCATCGGCGCGGCGACACAGCCGGTCGACCGCATCG
>JAVBUK010000005.1:0-7640 GCA_031555345.1 Xanthobacteraceae bacterium
GAGGTCGAACGGCGGGTCCTGCCGCATCAGGATCACGTCGAAGCTGCCGAGCGCGACCCGCATCGGTTCGCCCAGAGTGAAGTGGTTGCCCTCGATGTCGCGCACCGACAAGGCGCGCACGGTGGTGAATACCTCGCCGTCGCGCAACGCCAACCGATCGGGCGTGTAGTAGGCGATCCGATGACCGCGCGCCTGCGCCTCGAGCAGCAGCGCGAAGGTCGAATCTCCGCGGATGTTGATCCGTTCGATCGGATCCATTTGCACGGCGACGTCGAGGGTCATCATTTCCACCATACGTTCTCAATACCGATCCGGATGCGCCGCTCGGGCGTCGGCCAGAACCGTCCTGTCGGGGGGCCGAAACCCGATGGATCCGGTGCTCGGATCGGTCGGATGTAAGACCCGCGCGGAGCGAAGCCGCCGATCGCGATGACGCGATCGGCGCGCGCCACCCGACAGTGCCAAAACGCGGGCCTGCCGCCAAGCACGATGCCGCCTCGCGCTGCAGGCGAGCGCCCGGGGCTTGCGGTCGTCGGTGCATTCATCCGCTGGCGTCAAACGCCGCAGGCAGATGGCGCGGGATCCGGCCGGGGGCGACCAGCACGACATCGAATCGCATGTCGCAGGTCGCGTCGTTGGGATGGATGGCGAGCCAGGCTTCGGCGGCGGCGATGATGCGTTTCTGCTGGTGCGGTGTCACCGCCTCGGCGGCGCTGTCGAGCGTTTCGCGCGCCTTGACCTCGACGAATGCCAGAATGCGCCGTCGCCGTGCCACGATGTCGATTTCGCCGACCCGGGTCCGAAAGCGCCGCGCCGCGATCCGGTAGCCCTTGGCGACCAGAAAGGCGGCGGCACGGCTTTCCGCCGACAGACCGAAACGGAACGCGATTTGCCGTTCCGCCCGGTCGGCCGCCATCGGGGAATCCGGCGAGACCGGCTCGGCCCGTCGCGCAACCTTGGCCCGCGGCATTGGCGCGGCCTGCGGCGCGGCTTTTGGCCGGGCGGGGTCCTCTGGCTTGGCCACCGGTCACTGTTCCGCAGCGAGCGCGAGCGCGCGCCGATAGATTTCGCGGCGCGGCCGGCCGGTCGCGTCGGCAACGGCGGCGACCGCGTCCTTGAGCGATGAGCGCGCCAGGGCGCTCGCCAGCAAGGCGTCGATCTCCTGCACCGGAATGGCCGCATCGTCATCGACCGGAGGCCCGATCACCACCACGAATTCGCCGCGCCGCTCCGCTTCGCCCGCATAATGGGCCGCGAGCGCCGCAAGATCGCCGCGACGGACTTCCTCGTGCAGCTTGGTCAACTCGCGACATATTGCCGCCTCGCGCGCGCCGAGCACGGCCGCAAGGTCGGCGAGCGCCGCCGCCAGCCGCGGACCGGTCTCGTAAAGCACAAGGGTGGCCGGCAGACCCCTGAGTTCGCCCAGCCGCATTGTCCGCGCCGCCGCTTTGGCGGGCAGGAATCCCTCGAAAAAGAACCGATCGGTCGGAAGCCCGGCACTCGCCAGCGCGGCCAGGACCGCGGACGCGCCGGGCAGCGCCGTGACGGCGTGGCCGGCCGCGCGGGCTTCGCGTACCAGCTTGAATCCCGGATCGGAGATCAACGGCGTTCCGGCATCGGATACCAGGGCGACCGCCGCGCCGTCCGCGATCCGCGCCAGCAGGTGTGGTCGCGCGGCTTCGGCGTTGTGGTCATGGTAAGGGGTGAGCGGGACCGTGATGGCGTAGCGATCCATCAGCTTCTTGGTGACCCGGGTGTCCTCGCAGGCGATGAGGTCGGCGCCCGCCAGCGTTTCCAGTGCACGCAACGTGATGTCGGTGAGATTGCCGATCGGGGTGGCGACCACGTAGAGCCCGGGGGCGGGTATCGCGGCCGCAACGGTTTGGTCGCCGAGCCGATAGGTCCGGCCTCGGCGGCTGTTCGGGTGCTCGCGCGCCGCAGCGCCGCCGTGACGCGGGTGACCGGGTCCTGCCATGTCGGCACTCTAGAACATGCGCCGACAAAAGCCGGCACGGATTTTGAGAGCGCCAATACGTCGCGCCAGGAGCGCGCCAAGAACAGGAGAGGGGCCGGATTCGGTAGCAAAGCCGACACACTTCCCGATATTCTAGGGTCGGCGCCCACCATTGTAGGGGTCGGGGTGCCTGGATTCGTACGGAAGAGGGGGACGAGCGCTTGCCGCCCGCTTGCAATCCGCCGCCATCGCCGTCAAAGTCTTTCATGGTTTTCAAAAGGTTAACTTTTTGCTGAGACGATGCGCGATGGCTGGGGCGAGGCGGGGGCGTCGCCGCGGGTCGTCGAGGAGACAGGACATGTCCGCCATACTGGAGGCTGTGCCCCCAAGACTGCTCCGCACCCGCCGTGGCTTGCTCGGCAGCCTGAGCGCGGCCCTTGCGCTCGCGGGCTGTGCCGGCATGAACATGCCGGCGTCGGATTTTTTCGGCGGTGATGCGCAGTCGCCCGGTTCCGCATCATCCGCCCAGGCGCCGATCGGCGCGGGCCACATCAAGGTCGGCCTGGTGCTGCCGCTGTCCGCCTCCGGCAACGCCGGCCTTGCCGGTCAGTCGATGCGCAACGCCGCCGAGATGGCGCTGACCGAATTCAACAATCCCGACATCCAGCTGTTGGTGAAGGACGACGGCGGGACCGCGCAGGGCGCCCAGATCGCCACCCAGCAGGCCCTCGACGAGGGCGCCGAAATCATTCTCGGTCCGCTGTTCGCCCATTCGGTCGGGGCCGCCGGTCAGGCGGCGCGCGCCCGAAACGTGCCGGTGATCGCATTCTCGACCGACTCGAACGTCGCGGCGCGCGGGGTATACCTGCTGAGCTTCCTGCCCGAATCGGACGTCGGCCGGATCGTCGACTACGCGGTGGCGCAAGGGCGACGCTCGTTCATCGCCCTGATGCCGGACAACGCCTACGGGTCGGTGGTCGAAGCCGAATTCAAGCAGGCGGTCGCCCGCAAGGGAGGGCGCATCATCGCGCTCGAGCGTTATTCACCCGACCGCGACAGAATGCAGGAGGCGGTGCGGCTGATTGCGCCGTCGGCGGCACGCGCCGACGCGATCTTCATCGCCGACGGCGGTGACGCGGTTCCCACCATCGCCCAGCTTCTCGCTTCGAGCGGCGTCAACTTCAAACGCCTGCAGGCACTCGGCACCGGTCTTTGGGACGATCCGCGGGTGTTCGGCGAGCCGACGCTCGACGGCGCCTGGTTCGCGGCGCCGGATTCGGCCGGCTTCCGGAGCTTCAGCGCCCGCTATCGCACCCGCTATCATCAGGACCCGGTCCGCACCGCCACGCTCGCCTATGACGCGGTTGCGCTGGTCGCCGCGTTGGTCAAGACGCAAGGGCCGCAACGTTTCAGCGATGCCGTGCTGACCAGTCCGTCCGGTTTCGCCGGCATTGATGGTGTGTTCCGCTTCAAGAGCGACGGCACCAACCAACGGGCGTTGACGATCCAGAAGGTCACGCCGCAGGGCGGCCAGCCGGTCGCGCCTGCTCCGCGAGGCTTCGCCGGGTCGTAGACGGTTGCGGAGCGTTTCGTTCTCCGCCGATGACGATCGGGCCAATGGGGCGTATCGGGCGCTCGCAACACTATGCCGCCAGATCCGCCACCACGGCGTCGAGCACCGGCCATCCCGTGCGGGTGACGCGCAGGCGGCCGTCCGCGATCTCCACCAGGCCGTCGCCGACCAGTGACCGCACGCGGGCGACGTCGAGCTGCCGGCCGGCGAGCGCGGTGTAGCGAGCGGGATCGATGCCTTCCGCGAGGCGCAGACCCATCAGCAGGAATTCATCCGCCTGTTCCTCGCGGCTGAGCGTCTCGTCGGTGAGCAGGCCATCGCCCCGCTCTTCGACCTTCGACAGCCATGCTTCCGGCCGCTTGTCGGCCGCGGTGGCGCGACGTCGGCCGTCGATCAGCAGGCGGCCGTGGGCGCCCGGCCCGATACCGGCGTATTCCCGGTAGCGCCAGTAGACGAGGTTGTGCCGGCTTTCCTCGCCCGGCCGGGCGTGGTTGGAAATCTCGTAGGCAGGCAAGCCGGCGTTGCCGCAGATCTCCTGCGTGAGGTCGTAGAGCGCGCGCGCGTCGTCGTCGTCCGGAACCGCGAGCCCGCCGCCGGCGCGCAGCGCCGCGAACGGCGTGCCGGGTTCGACGGTGAGCTGAGAGAGCGAAAGATGCTGCGCCGCCTCGGCGATCGCGCGCGTGAGTTCACCGGCCCACGCTTCGGGGGTCTGTCCGGGACGCGCGTAGATTAGGTCGAACGAGTAACGCTGAAAACTCTCTCGCGCGACTTTGACGGCGGCGAGCGCCTCCTCGGCGGTGTGCAACCGGCCCAGGTTCTTCAGCGCGTGATCGTCGAGCGCCTGCACGCCGAGGGAGACGCGGTTGACGCCGGCGGCGCGGTAGCCGGCGAACCGCGTGGCTTCGACGCTGGTCGGGTTGGCTTCCAGTGTGACCTCGACATCGGGGGCGATCGTCCAGTGTCGGCCGATCGCCTCCAGAATGCCGCCGACGGTCGCCGGGCGCATCAGCGACGGCGTGCCGCCGCCGAAGAAGATCGTCGACACCGTGCGACCGGGCACGCGGGCCGCGGTGGCGGCGATCTCGGCCGCATAGGCGGCGAGGAAGCGCGCCTCGTCCACGGTTCCATGGCGCACATGGCTGTTGAAGTCGCAGTAGGGGCACTTCGACAGGCAGAACGGCCAATGAATGTAGACCGCGAAGGCGTCCGGCGAGATCGTCATGGCGGCACCATACAGCAACTTGCCGGCAAGATCATACGGCGCCGTGTCGGCGCGTGCTCACGCGCGACGTGGAAAGGTCCACTCAGCCCAGGCAGGCCTGCGCCAGCTGCAAAAAAGCACGGGCACGGTGCGACAGGCCCTTGCCGCGTGGCGGCAGGCCGTGCTTTTCGATCGAATCCATCTCGCCGAAGGTGCGGTCGAATCCATCCGGCAGGAACATCGGATCATACCCGAAGCCCTTGGTGCCGCGCGGCGGCCAGATCAGCGTGCCGTCGACGCGGGCCGCAAACTCCTCGACATGGCCGTCAGGCCAGGCGACGCACAGCGCCGAAACGAAATGGGCGGTGCGGCTGGCTGCCGTCAGCGCGCCTTTGGAGCGCAGGCGCTCGTCGACCAGTTCCATCGCCCGGGCGAAATCGCGGTTCGGACCGGCCCAACGCGCCGAATGGATGCCCGGCGAGCCATCGAGCGCATCGACCGCGAGGCCGGAATCGTCGGAAAAGGCCGGCAGGCCGCAAATCCGTGCGGCTGCTGTCGCCTTGATGTGCGCATTGGCGCGGAAGCTGGTGCCGGTCTCGTCGGGTTCCGGCAGGTTCATTTCGCCGGCCGAGACCGCCTCGACGCCGTAAGGGGCGAGCAGTTCGCGCATTTCGGCGAGCTTGCCGGGATTGTGGGTAGCGATCAGAAGTCGGCCGGCGATCCGCCGGTGGGCGCTGGCCGCAGGGGTTGTGCTGTCCGCGCTCAAGAGACCGCCATCTTCTGCAGGTCGATCAACTTTGCGATGCCCTTGCGGGCGAGGGCGAGCAGCGACAGCAGCTCGGCCTCGGAAAACGGCGTCTTCTCCGCCGTGCCCTGCACTTCGACGATGTTGCCGGCGCCAGTCATGACGAAATTCGCGTCGGTATCGGCCTCCGAATCTTCGGCATAGTCGAGATCGAGGACCGGCGTACCGCCGAAAATGCCGCACGACACGGCCGCGATGTGGTCGCGCAGCGGATCGCCGAGGATCATGCTGCGGCTTTTCATCCAAGCGATGCAGTCGTGCAGCGCCACCCAGGCGCCGGTGATCGATGCCGTGCGCGTACCGCCGTCCGCCTGGATGACATCGCAGTCGATCGTGATCTGTCGTTCGCCCAGGGCCTGCAGGTCGACCACCGCGCGCAGGCTGCGACCGATCAACCGCTGGATCTCGACCGTGCGGCCGCCCTGCTTGCCGGAGGTGGCTTCGCGCCGGGTGCGCTCGAGCGTGGCCCGCGGCAGCATGCCGTATTCGGCGGTGATCCAGCCGCGCGCCTGGCCTTTGAGCCAGGGCGGCAGGCGTTCTTCGAGGGTGGCGGTCACCAGCACCTGAGTGTCGCCGAATTTCACGAAACACGAACCTTCCGCGTATTTCACCACGGACCGTTCGAGCGAGATGGCGCGCAGCTCGTCAGGCTGGCGGCGACTGGGGCGCATTCGATACTCCTCGAGGCGGCGGGGTCATGATGAGCTTTTAGAGCAATATTCGGAAAGGTGGAAAGCGGTTTTGCGGCCGAGTTGTTGGCGGCTGGCCCCTCGGCCGTCGGCAGCGAGCATCCGGCTTGAACTCCGGCTTGAACTCTTGGCCGAGGATGGACAATCTTAGTCGTTGGCATGCGTAATTTCCCCAGGGAGCAACGGCGGGCCAGGAACGTGGTGCAGGACAAATCGACCGGAACGAGCCCGGTCAGTCTCGTTCAACTGAACGAACGCTCGCGCGAGATTTTCCGCCAGATCGTCGAAAGCTATCTGTCGACGGGCGAGCCGCTCGGGTCGCGCAACCTGTCGCGGCTTATCTCGATGCCGCTGTCGCCCGCCTCCGTCCGCAATGTCATGCAGGACCTGGAGGAGCTGGGGCTGATCTATGCGCCGCATACCTCCGCCGGACGGTTGCCGACCGAACGCGGCCTGCGTTTTTTCGTCGATGCCTTGATGCAGGTCGGCGACCTCTCGGAGACCGAGCGTGAGGCGATCGAGGGCCAAGTGGCCGCCGCGGGCCTCGGCATGCAGGACGTGCTGACGCAGGCCTCGGGGCTGCTGTCCGGGTTGACCCGCGCCGCCGGGGTGGTCCTCACCACCAAGAGCAACGTCCGGCTCAAGCACATCGAGTTCGTTCCGCTCGAGCCCTCGCGCGCCCTGGTGGTGCTGGTGTCCGAGGACGGCCAGGTGGAAAATCGCGTCGTCAACGTACCGGTCGGGCTGCCGACCTCGACGCTGGTCGAAGCCGCCAATTTCCTCAACGCCCATGTGCGCGGCAAGACCCTCGCCGAATCCAAGGCCGAGATGGAGAAGGCGCTGGATGCGAGTCAGGCCGAACTCGATCTCCTGACCCAGAAAGTCGTCGCTGCCGGGCTTGCCAGCTGGTCGGGGGGCGAGCGCGACGATCGCAAGCTGATCGTGCGCGGCCAAGCCAACCTGCTCGAAGACCTGCACGCGCTCGAGGATCTCGAACGCGTCCGACTGTTGTTTGACGATCTGGAGGCCAAGCGGGGAGTGGTCGATCTGCTCGGACGGGCCGAACAGGCCGAAGGCATGCGGATCTTTATCGGATCGGAGAACAAGCTGTTCTCGCTGTCCGGGTCCTCGACCATCATGGCGCCCTATCGGGATGGCGCGGGCCGCGTGGTCGGCGTGCTGGGGGTGATCGGACCGACCCGGCTCAACTATGCCCGGGTGATTCCGTTGGTCGACTACACCAGCAAAGTGGTCGGCAAGTTGTTGTCCGGTTGAGTCGCATCCTGGATCTGTATCCAGACACTTCTTTGCGGCCGGAGTTGCTTGATTTTTCGCGCCCGAACCTCGATATGCGGAGCGGACCGACCGAGTGAACCGAAACCCGCCTGAATCGGTCCTCGGCTCAGGTCGGAGTTCGG